>DASVYJ010000049.1:0-28442 GCA_036392215.1 Candidatus Limnocylindrales bacterium
CGCGGCCGACGTCACGAGCCGCTCGAACAGGCTGCGCTTGGCGGCCCGGTACGCCTCGAACGTGCCGTGGAACTCGAGGTGCTCGTGGGAGAGGTTGGTCAGGATCGCGACGTCGTAGCCGATGCCGCCGACGCGCTCGAGAGCGAGGCCGTGAGACGTCGTCTCGACCACGGCCGCCCGGTCACCCGCCCGGACCATCGCCCGGAGCGCGAGCTGGAGCTCGGGCGCCTCGGGCGTCGTGACATGCTCGGGGTTCGCCTCGCGGACCGCGCCGACCTTCGTCTGGACCGTCCCGATCAGGCCGCTCGACAGGCCGGCGGCCTCGAGCGCGGCGACGGCGAGGAACGAGGTCGTCGTCTTGCCGTCCGTGCCGGTGATGCCGACGACGCCGAGGTCGCGGCTCGGGTCGCCGTACCACCAGGCCGCGGCGCTGCCGAGCGCGTGCTGGCTGCGCTCGACGACGAGCTGCGGCAGGGCGACGTCGGCGACGGGCCGCTCGACGAGCGCGGCGGCGGCGCCAGCGGCCGCCACCTGCGGCAGGAAGTCGTGGGCGTCCACGTGGGCCCCGGGGACCGCGACGAAGAGCGTGCCGGGGCCGGCGCGGCGCGAGTCGTAGGCGACCCCGCGGACGGCGAGCCCCGCCAGGGCGATCGGCGAGGTCGGCCGGCCATCGCGCCAGGCGCCCCGCAGGCGACCCTCGGCCTCGAGGCGGCCGACGAGGCCGCCGAGCGCGCGCGGCTCGGCCGGCTCGGCAGCGTCGAGCAGCTCCGCGAGCGATGGACCGCTCGACCCGCTCATCGCGCGCACCTCGCCAGCCCGCCCGACGCCATCGGCCGGTCCCACCCCATCAGCCGGCCCGCCCCAGCCCGGCGACACGCCCGGCCACCCGGCCGAGCAGATAGCGCGTCGGCCGGTGGACCCGCTCGTGGTTGCCGGTCAGCTCCAGCCACTCGGCCCCGAACAGCCGTTTGAAGAAGTAGAGCCCGTACATCGACTCGCCCTCGCGCGGTTCGCGACGGGCACCGGGCACGTCCACGCCGGCCAGGTCGAACTCGTCGCAACCCTCGCGGCGGGCGAGCTGGATCGCCCGCCACAGGACGAGGGGGACGCCGCCGGGATGCCGCTCGCGCTCGGCCACCACGTCGCCGGAGAGCGAGTACGTCCAGCGACCGCCGTGGCGGTAGAACGTGGCACCGGCGATCAGCGCATCCGCCGGGTCCCGGACCTCGAGGTAGACGAGCAGGCCGGCGCCGAGCGCGGCGAGGGCCCAGTCGAGGAACGCCTCGCGGCCGGCGAGCCAGAAGTGGCGGCGGGCCGCGGTCGCCTCGAGCAGGCCGTGGAAGCGGGCCAGGACGGGCCGAACGACATCGCCTTCGAGCCCGCCGCCGGGCGCCTCGAGTCCCTCGTCGGACCCCGCCGGGGCGCGGCAGTCGTAGCGGACGACCCGCAGGCCTGCCCGCTCGGCCGCCCGCACGCGCTGGCGGATCGACTTGCCGAAGCCGCGGAACAGCGCGTCCTCGTCGGCGGCGGCCAGGGGCAGGCGCATCCGATGGCGGGACGGCTGGACCTCCTCGATCGGCCGGAAGCCCCCCCGCTCGATGAGGGCGGGATAGCCGCTCACGGCCGGGATCTCGGCGTCGCTGCTGACGACGTCCACGCCGCGCCGGGCGAGGTGGTCTGCCGCGGCGACCAGGCGCTCCGCGGTCCGCTGGGCCGGCTCGCCGCCGCTCACCGGGCCACGCGACAGGTACGCGCCCGCCCCGCCGACGAGCGGCCACGGCCGCTCGAGCGAGAGGAGCGGGAACCCGTCGTCGAACAGGAGGTAGCGCGGCCGCCAGCCCCAGCGCGCCCGGTAGGCGGCCCAGGCCAGGCTCTGGTACACATCGCCGCCGGGTCCCTCGACGGCCCGACGGTCCCAGTCCGGGACCTCGTCCGGGGAGACCTCCCGCAGCCCGAGGCTCACGGCTCGCCTTCGGGCGGGCTGGCCGCGCCCTGACGCCCGGCTCCGTCCCCGTCGTCCGCCCCCCGGAGGCGGCGGGCGCGGACCTGCCGGACGTAGACGGCGCGGGCGCGGACACCGAGCTCGGTCGCGAGGTGACCGAGCGGGTCGACGACGAGGTCCCAGGCCCCGACGTAGTGGACCTCGCGGCCACCGAACCCGGCCTTGAACTGGTCGATGCCGGCGTGGACGAGGCCCCACAGGTCGTAGCTCGTGGCGCCGGCCTCGCGCGACAGCCGGATCGCCTCCCACTTCAGGAGGTAGTTCGCCCGGCTCGACGCGCCAGCCGCGGTCATGCCGCCGTACGGTTCCACGACGCGGTCGCCGCAGCGCAGCAGGAAGAGCGCGGCCTGGGCCGCGCCCTCCTCGTCCTCGGCGAACAACAGGCGGGCCATCCCGAGCGGCCGGAAGGCGTCCCAGACGGCGCGGTACGACTCCTCCGTCCGGATCAGCAGCCCGGTCCGCGCCGCCGTCTGCCGGTAGATCGCGTAGAACTCGGGAAGGCGGTCGCCCTCGGCGTCCACGACGCGGATCGACGCCCGCCGGGCCCGGTTGACGTACTGGCGCCACTTCGACCGGAGGTCGCCCCACAGCGCCGCCTCGTCCGCGGTCAGGTCGATGATCCGCGAGGCGGCCGGCTGGATCGGCGGAGCGGGCCGCCAGCCGTTGGCGACGAGCGCCTGGCGGAGCGAGCCGTACGGGTCGAGGGGGCCGTCGCGCTCGACCGGCGGCTCGATCCGGACGTGGGACAGGCGATGACCGCGCCGGGCGGCCTGGCGGAGGGCGTCGCCGAGGGCGGCGACGGCGTCGGGCGTCCAGGCCGCGGCGACCGGCCCGCGCGGGGCGTAGGCGAAGCTCCACGGCAGCGGACCGCTGTGCCGGACGAGGAGCTGCGCGCCGATCGGGCCGCCGGCGGTCCCCGCGACGACCCGCCGCGGCCGCCAGCCGTTGGCCCGCTTGATCCTGCCCCACGGCGACGTCTGGAGGTACGACCCGAGCGGGTCGGCGGCCACGAACGCGTCCCACGCCTCGTCCGATGTCGGCAGGCCGCTCGCCTCGACCGGCGTCGTCACCGGTCGGCGGTCCGACGGGCGCGTGGGTGGGCCTGCTCGTACGCGGTCCGCAGCCGCCCCGGCGAGACGTGGGTGTAGACCTGGGTCGTGGCGAGGCTCTCGTGCCCGAGCAGCTCCTGGACCACCCGGAGGTCGGCGCCGCCGTCGAGCAGGTGGGTGGCGAAGCTGTGGCGGAGCGTGTGGGGCCGGACGCCGGGCGGTAGTCCCGCCTGGAGGCGGAGCCGCTGGAGGCGGTAGCGCAGCCCGCGCACGCCGAGCGCAGTCCCGCGGTGGTTCAGGAAGAGCGCCTCGGACTCGCCGGCGCCGGCCTCGGCCCGGAGCACGGGCCGGCCGTCGGCCAGGTAGCGCCGCAGCGCCTCGCGGGCAGGCCGGCCGAGCAGGCCGACGCGCTCCTTGCGGCCCTTCCCGACGACGCGCAGTTCGCCCCGCCGCAGGTCGAGCGAGCCGAGCGTCGCGCCCGCCAGCTCGCTGATCCGGAGGCCGGCGGCATAGGCCGTCTCGACAAGCGCTTCGTCCCGCAGCCGCAACGCGGCAGCGAGGGGGCCGTCCGACATCCCCCGGCCGGTCACGGGGCGGACACCCGGGACCTCCGGCGCGCGCCCGGCGGCGGCATCGATGAGCCGCTCGACCTCGCCCACGTCCAGGACGCGGGGCAGCCGCCGCGGCCGCCGGGGCGTCGCCAGGCCCGCCCAGGGGTCGCCGGCGACGAGGCCGGCCCGGGCGGCGAAGCGGTAGAAGGAGCGGACCGCCGCGAGCCGCTGGGTGACCGAGGTCCGGGCGTACGTCGCGTCGAGCGCCGCGAGGTACGCGCGGAGGACCGCCCGGCTCGGGCGGCGCCAATCACAGCTGCCGCCGGTCTCGTCGCTCGCGCTCGTAGCGCCCCTCGCGTCGAGCCAGGTCAGGTAGCGTGAGACCGCCGTCGCATAGGCCCGGATCGTGTGGACGGAGGCGTCGCGGGCCGCAAGGCTGCGCAGGAATCGCTCGAGGGCCGCCTCGCCGGTCATGCCTGGCGAGCGCGCCGCGTCCCGGTCGAGCGCCCGCCCGCCGCGCTGCGGCCGCCCGTCCGGCGGGGTGAGGAGCGGGTCGAGGCTCCGCGCGACCCACCCCTGCCGCGACGCGGATTCGCGAGCGCCGCCGGGTTCGGCTGCCCACCGGGGAGTCGCGCGCCGGGCACGGGTCCATCGGGCGGCAGCTCGATCGGGGCGCCGCAGGCGAGGCAGATCGCCCCCTCCCCGTTGCGGGCGACCGGGCCCTCGTCGGCCTCGTGGACCGGGCCGAGCGGCTCGCGGGAGGTCGTGAAGTCGCACCTCGGGTAGCGCGAGCAGCCCCAGAAGACCGAGCCCGTTCGGCGCGCCCGTCGCGCCACGAGATGGCCCTCGTGGCAGGTGGGGCAGGTGACCTCGAAAGCGAGCGGCGGGGGCGGGGGCGGCCCGTCGCGCTTGATGTAGTCGCAGTCGGGGTAGCGCGAGCAGCCGACGAACGGGCCGAAGCGACCGCGTTTCGCGACGAGCACGCCGCCCTCGGCCTCGCCGCAGACCGGGCAGGCCTCCCCCACCCCGGCGGGCGCGGCCGGCGCCGCGCCGTCACCGGCGGCAGCGGCCGTCCCGTCGCCGCCGGGCTCGTCCCCGGGCAGCGGCCGCGTCTCCTTGTGCTCGGGGTACTTGGAGCAGGCCAGGAACTCGCCGTAGCGGCCCAGCCGGACGACCATCGGGTGGCCCTCGGAACACACCTCGTCCGTCGGGCGGGTCGTGAAGTCGGAGCGGCGCAGTTCGCGGCGCTTGGTGTCGACCTGCTCCTTGAGCGGCCCGTAGAAGTCCCGCACGAGCGGCACCCAGCCGCGCTTGCCGCTGGCGACCTCGTCGAGGTCGGCTTCCATGCTCGCCGTGAAGGCGAGGTCGACGAAGCGGCTGAAGTGCTCGACCAGCAGGTCGGTCACGATCTCGGCCACGGGCTCGGGATGGAGCCGGCGCTCCTTCACCGTGACGTAGCCGCGGTCGACGATCGTCGAGATCGTCGCGGCGTACGTCGAGGGCCGGCCGATCCCGTTCTCCTCGAGCGCCTTCACCAGGCTCGCTTCGGTGTAGCGGGGCGGCGGCTCGGTGAAGTGCTGCTCAGGGCGGACCTCGGCGACCGACGTCGCGTCGCCCTCCGCGAGCGTCGGGAGCTGCGCCTCGGGCTCCTCGCTCCCGTCGTCGTCGCGGCCCTCGGTGTAGATCCGGCTGAAGCCGTCGAACGTCGTGCGGGTCGCCGACGCCCGCAGCTCATACGGCCCGTCGGCGAGCTCGATGCTCGTCGTCTCCTGCTCCTTGGCCGCCATCTGGCTCGCCAGCGCGCGCTGCCAGATGAGCCGGTAGAGCCGGGCCTCGTCGCGACCGAGGGTCCGCCCCACCACCTCGGGGTCGCGAGCGAACGAGGTCGGCCGGATGGCCTCATGGGCCTCCTGGGCGTGGCGCGCCTTGTTCTTGAAGGGCCGGCCCTTCGGCATGGCGTAGCGCTCGCCGAAGCGCGCGGTGATGACCTCGCGCGCCTCGCCGAGCGCCTGGCCGGCCATCGCCACGGAGTCGGTCCGCATGTAGGTGATGAGGCCGACCTGCCCCTCGGCCGTCTCCACGCCCTCGTACAGCCGCTGCGCGACCGACATCGTCCGCTTGGGGGAGAAGCCGAGCTTGCGGCTCGCCTCCTGCTGGAGGCTCGACGTCGTGAAGGGCGGCGCGGGCGACCGGTTCGCCCGCCGGGTGGTCACGCCCCGGACGACGGGATGGGCGGCCCGCAGCCCCTCGACGATGGCGCTGGCGGTCGCCTCGTCGCCGACCTCCGGCTTCTGGCCGTCGAGGCGGACGAGGTCCGCTGCGAACACGGTCCCGTCCGGGGCGACCAGGTCGGCCTCGATCGTCCAGTACTCGCGCGCGGTGAAGGCGCGGATCTCGCGCTCGCGGTCCACCACGAGCCGGACGGCGACCGACTGGACGCGGCCGGCGGAAAGCCCGGCCCGGACCTTCCGCCAGAGCAGCGGGCTGAGGGTGTAGCCGACCAGGCGATCCACCACCCGCCGCGCCTGCTGGGCGTCGACCAGGTGGAGATCGATCTGGCGGGGGTGGGCGAAGGCCCGCTTGATGGCCGGCTCGGTGATCTCGCTGAAGGTCACCCGACGCGTCTTGTCGGTCGGCAGGCCGACCGCCTCCGCGACGTGCCAGGCGATTGCCTCGCCTTCGCGGTCGAGGTCCGTCGCGAGGTAGATCGCGTCCGCGCGGCTGGCGGCCCTGGCGATCGCAGTGACCTGCCTGCGCCGGTCGGCGGGGACCTCGTAGGTCGGGGCGAAGTCGTGCTCGACGTCCACGCCGAGCTCGCCCTTGCCCGGGTTCTCGGGGAGATCCCGGACATGGCCGTAGGAGGCCAGGACGGTGTAGCCCGGGCCGAGGTAGCGCTCGATCGTCTTGGCCTTGGCCGGCGACTCGACGATGACCAGATTGCCGCTCATCGTGCGGGAGTCTAGCATCGGCTCCTTGGCGGTCGGTCCACCGCGACTCACCACGCCGTTATCCGGCCCGGCGGCGGGACTCCCCCGGGACGCTGCGCCGGCGCCCGTCCCCGGCTCGTCCGCGCCGCGGCGGCTCAGATGTCGCGGACGCGGCGGAGGAAGTCCTCGTCGATCTCGAGCTCGTCCTCGAGCTCGGGCCCGGCCTCGGCCACGCCGCCGGTCGCCTCGCCGGCCGCGGCCAGGGCGACGCCGAGATCGACCGCACCCTCGTCGGCTGCCGCGCCCGCTGCCGACCGGGGGAGGGCCGCCTCGTGCGCGTCGATCGACGCCGGCGGGATCTCCACGAACCGGATGTGGCCGAGCGGGAAGAGGAAGAGCGACTCGGCGCGGTCGACGAAGACGGGCCGCTTGCCGTTCATCGTCCGCAGGTTGGTGCAGACGAGGCACGCGTCGCTCGCCGTCGGCAGCGCGTACAGGTCGGCCAGCAGCGGCTGCTCGTTGTGGATGTGGACGACGACGTCGCGGATCACGCGGCGTCCCGCGCGATCATGAGCCCTCCCGCCACCGTGCGCGGCGCGGGATCAGGGGTTGAAGTCGATGACCACACGGACGCGGCCGGAGACGACCCAGACGCCGACCCCCGCCCGATGGAACGTCTTGTTCATGATGTTGGTGTAGTGGTTCAGGCCGGCGGGGTATGCCGGCTCGTTCTGGAAGAAGATCTCGACCGCGATCATGCCGGCGTACGGATCGCCCGACGGGCAGCCGAGGTTCTCGCCGTACCAGCCGCTCGTGTAGCCGGCCGCGCTCAGGCGCTGGAGCGGCGTGGTGCCGTAGAAGTGGTCGCAGACGCCCGCCGAGGCGAGGATCTGGGCGTACGGCCGCGAGACACGCGAGGAGATCGTGGCGTCGAGGGCCAGGGCCGGGGCCGGCGGCAGGATCGCCCGGTTGGTCGGCGGACTGCCGCACGTCCCGCCCGAGTAGACCCAGCCGCCGGTGCGGGTGCAGTTCATGAGCCGGAAGTAGTAGCTCTCGACGGCGGCCCAGGGGGCACCGCCCACGGTCGACCCACCGGTCGGGACGACGGACCCGCGGCTGCTGCTGGTCGGCTTCGCCGCCGACCGCGGCGCGGCGGGCTGGGCCAGCGTCGTGAAGTTGACCGAGCCGGCGGTGGCCAGCCCGGCGCCGTCGGCGGAGCGGGCCGAGGTCGCGACCTGAGCCGTCACCTTCGTCCCATACGGCAGGAGGGCGGTCGGGTCGAAGACCAGGACCGTGTCGTTCTCGGCCCAGGAGACGCTCCCGGCGACCTTCGCGCTGCCGGCCGTCAGGCTGAACGCGGCGGCGGTCGAGGCCTCGTCCATCGCCCGGCTGAAGCGGACCGAGACGAGCGCGTCGCGGGCGACGCCGGTCGTCCCGGCGACCGGCCGGAAGCGGACGATCGTCGGCGCGGCCACGGTCCGGACGGTGAGCGGGGTCACCTCCGCCACGGCGAGGCCGTCGGCGTCCTCGACCGGCTCGCCGAGGCTGAGGGTGTAGCTCGTGTCAGCCGCGAGCGGGGCCGCCGGGGTGAAGGTGAACGAGGCGGCCTCGCTGCCCCCGTCGTCCGCGGTCAGCGAGCCGGCCGCGTCCGGCTGGACCTGGAAGGCGGCCTTGGCCGAGGCGACCGAGACCGGATGGTCGAAGACGAGGGCGAAGCTCGTCGTGGTGGCCACCCGGTCGCCGACGACGGTCCCGGCGCTGAGCCGGCCCTGGGTCGCGGCCTGGGTGAGGAACAGGGCGCGGACCGGGCTCGCCAGGGCGACGCCGGCCTGATCGCGGGCCGCGGTCCCGACCGTCACGGTGTAGTACGTCGCCGCCGCCCAGCCGCCGCGCGCCATGACCGACACGCTCCGGCTGTCGGCGTTCCAGGCTAGCTCGACGGGCGTGGCCGGGGCGACGGTGAGGGCCGCCTGGACGCTGGCGTGGTCCATCGGCTGGCTGAAGTCGATGGCCACGGGCTGGTTCTGGGCATGGCCGACCTGCAGGATCGAGGTGAACCGGGACTGGGCGACGGGGACGATCGGGCTGTTCGGGACCGCCTGGCTGCGCGCGGGGAAGGCGCTGATCGCTGCCAGCCCTACCAGGGCACCCACCCCGACCGCGAGGCCGATCCGTGCGGCGAGCGATCGCCTGAGCAGGACCGGGACGTACAGCAGCCCGACGACGGGCACGGCCAGGATGGCGGCAACGACTTTCCGCAACAGTCAGTCCCTCGTGGCGGTCGGGTCCGGCTGTCAGACTCGCGACCCGGTGACGGTCCCCCGGTTCGAGGTGCAGGGTAGCACCGGCCTCGAGGCCCGGGCAAACCGCCCGATGGTCCGGGCGAGGGCTGGTCCAGGTGACGGAGCCGGCCGCTGAGCACGCCGACGCGCTCGCAGGCGGTGCCCTCAGCCTCCCGCCGGGCGTCCCGACAGGCGGGCCACCACGGCCGATGGGTCGAGCGTCGCGAGGGCGCCCGCCGGCCGGTAGCGGCCGTAGGCGGTGACGACGAGGCCGCGCATCTCGAGCAGGGTGAGGGTCCCGAGGACCGTGGCCACCGGCTGCTCCGTCGCGGCGACGAGCTCGTCCACGGTCGACCGCCCGCGGATGAGCGCGACCGCGCTCGCCCGCTCTGCCTCGCCGAGCTCGGCCAGCAGCGCGGCGGCGCCGGCCCGGGGCGCCGCAGATGCGGGACGGCGCGTGCCGCGACCGGCCGAGGGAGGCGCGGCGGCCGGCCCGTCCTGGCCGCCGGTCAGGCCGAGATCCTCCAGCAGCCCGGCCACGTCCGCGACGAGGCGCGCCTGCGGTCCGTACGCCCGCAGGAAGGCGAGGCACCCGGCGCTGGCGGGCTCGTCGAGGGGGCCCGGGACGAGGAAGCACTCGCGGCCCTGCTCCAGGGCCCAGCCGGCGGTGATGAGCGCGCCGCTGCGGAGCGGCGCCTCGACGACGAGGCAGGCCTCGGACAGGCCGCTGACGACGCGATTGCGGCGCGGGAACGTCCAGCCGGCGGCCGGCGCCTCCGGCGGCAGCTCGGAGACGATCGCGCCGCCCGCGTCCACGATGGCATCGGCGAGGCGGGCATGCGCTCGCGGGAAGAGTCGTTCGTGGCCGCTCCCCAGGACGGCCACCGTCGGGCCGCCGACCGAGACGGCAGCGGCGTGCGCCGCGCCATCGATGCCGACCGCGAGTCCCGAGACGATCGAGGCGCCCGCGCGGGCGAGCGCCGCGGCCAGCCGGCCCGCCAGGCGCCGGCCGCGCTCGGTCGGCCGCCGCGTCCCGACGACCGCCACGGCGCGCTCGGCGGCGAGGGCGGCGGGCGACCCGCGCACGAACAGCACGTGCGGCGGCATCTCGATGGCCCGCAGGCGCGCCGGGTAGGCCGCGTCCTCGAGGGTCAGCACGAGGAGGCCGGCGGCGCGGACGCGATCGAGCGTCAGGGGTGCCGCGAGCGCGGCCTCCGCGATCCGCGCGGCGAGCGATCCATCGACGAGCGCCCGACCCCGCTCGTCGGCGACGGTCAGCCGACCGACCGAGCCAGGCGCTGCGGCCACTTCGAGGATGCTGCGGCCCGAACCATGGCGGCGCAGCAGCGCCCCGAGCCCGACGGGGCCGAGACCAGGGATCGAGGCCAGGACCGTCCAGGCGTCGCGCTCCGCCATGGCGCCCTCGTTCGACCCAACCTCGATACGGGCGCCGGTGAGGACAGCGCCGGGATCTTCCCTCGCAGCGCCGGCCCCGGCGCCTCCCGCAGAGCCGGCGTCCGGCCGTGCGCCCGTGGCCGTCGGCTCGGCCGCCGCCGCATCGAGGAGCGTCGCGGCTCCCAGGCCGAGCGGACCCCAGCGAGCGACGCCGAGCATCGCTCAGACCGCCAGTCCGAGCGGTCGTCGGGCGGCGCCGGGCGACCGGAACCTGGCCGCCTCGACGAGGTGCGGCTCGCCGACCGTCGCGCACTCGCCGAGGTCGGCGATGGTCCGGGCGACGCGCAGCAGGCGCTCCGTCCCGCGGGCCGAGAGGCCCTCGAGCTCGGCCAGCTCGATGACCCGCGACTCCGCGCGGCCGCCCAGACCGCAGGCAGTCCGGAGGGCGCGGCCGCTGAGGCGGGCGTTCAGCCGGCCCGCTCGGTCGAGCTGCCGCCGGCGGGCCACCTCGATCCGGGCCGCGACCGCTGCGGAGCCCTCCGGGTCCGGCCCTCGGACGTGCTCGGCGGCGGCGATCCGGGGCATCGTCACCCAGAGGTCGATCCGGTCGCGGAGCGGTCCCGAGATGCGGGCGGCGTAGCGCTCCGCGACGCCGGCCTGGCAGCGGCAGGCGGCGGCGTCCGTGCCCGCCCCGCCGCAGGGACAGGGGTTCATCGCGGCGAGGAGCTGGAAGCGGGCCGGGAAGACGATGGCGCGGCCGACCCGGGCGATCGCCACGCGGCCGTCCTCGAGGGGCCCACGCAGCGCCTCCAGCGTCGCCCGATCGAACTCGGGCAGCTCGTCGAGGAACAGGACTCCGTCGTTGGCGAGGGTCACCTCGCCAGGCGACAGGCGGGCGCCGCCGCCGACCATGCCGGCATACGAGATCGTGTGGTGGGGATGTCGGAACGGGCGGCGCCGGACGAGCCCGCGGACCGGCTCGAGGCCCGCCACCGAGGCGATGATCGTGGCCTGGGTCGCCTCGGCGTCGTCGAGCGGGGGCAGGAGTCCCGGCACCGTCCGGGCCAGCAGCGTCTTGCCCGCCCCGGGCGGACCGACGAACAGCAGGCAGTGGCCGCCGGCGAGGGCGATCTCGAGCGCCCGGCGGGCCTCCGCCTGGCCGCGGACCTCCGCCAGGTCCGGCACCTCGATCGGCGCGCCGAGCCCGTCGGTCTCGGGCGCGGGGTCGACGACTCGGCCCGCGTCGCCCTCCCCGGCGCGGGCTGCCTCGCCTGGCTCGCCCGCCAGTTCGACCCGCGGCGGGGCGTGGCGGCGGTGGCGTCGCGGCGCAGATCGGAGCCGGTCCAGCGCCGCTCCGAGCGTCGCGGCGGGCAGCGGTTCGACGCCGGGCACGAGACATGCCTCGGCCAGCCCGTCCGCCGGCACGACCAGCCGGCGGATCCCCCGGCGGGCGATCGCGGCGACCATCGGCAGCAGGCCCGGGACGGTACGCACCTCGCCGCCCAGCGACAGCTCGCCGAGCAGCGCCCAGCGCCCACTCGCCTCGACCTGCTCGGAGCCGATGAGGATGCCGGCCGCCATCGCCAGGTCAAGCGCCGCCCCCGCCTTGCGCAGGTCCGCCGGGGCGAGGTTCACCGTGATCCGGCGTGGCGGCCAGGTGTAGCCGCTGTTGCGGACCGCGCCCCGCACCCGCTCGCGGGCCTCCTGGAGCGCCGCGTCGGGCAGGCCGACGATGGTGAACCCGGGCAGGCCCGGGGCGACATCCACCTCGACCCGGATGAGCCGGCCGTCGAGGCCGTGGAGCGTCGCCGAGAAGAGGGTCGCGAGCACGCCGGCAGGCTAGTCGCGCCGGCTCACCCCCGACTTACCGGCCGCTCACCGGCCGCTGCACGACGCTCGCCGAGTCGGCGTCAGCGAGCCGCGGGGGCCAGCTCGGCCGCTCGGCCGCCCGTCGGCTGGGCCTTGTCGATGGCGCGGGCGAAGTCGAGCAGCGAGCGCCCGATGATCGAGTCGGCCTTGGTGAACATGAACGGCGCCCCGCTGTTCAGCGCGCTGATCGCGCCGCGGTACTCGTTCACCACCTGGTGGTCGATCTGGCGCTTCAGCGCGCCCTCGGCGTTCTTGACGTTGATGCCCGTGAACGCGTTCGAGCGGTTCAGGACGAGCTGGACGCGCTCCTTCTCGTAGCCGAGATGGCCGATCGTCTCCAGGACCAGGCGGACGTTCTTGAGGCACGACAGGTCGGCCGTCATCACGACGTAGATCGTGTCGGCCGCGTCGAGGATGCGCAGGTTGACCTCGTCGAGCCGCTTGTCGATGTCGACGAGGGTGTAGTCGTAGAGGCCGCGGAGCTGGTCCAGGACGACCGGCATGTGGTCCTGGGTCACCAGCTCGGCCGTCTCCGGCGAGGGCGGCGCGAGGAGCAGGTCGATGCCCGAGTCGTGCTTGACCAGGACCTGCTTGATGAGGTCGAGGTCGATGGTCGGCGCTGTGACGACGTCGACGATGCTCTTCCGGTCGAGGCCCAGGTCCAGGAAGACGCGGTGGTCGCCGAACTGGAGGTTGCCGTCGACGAGGCAGACCTTGCGCCCGAGCTCGCGATGGAGGGCGATCGCCGTGTTGATGGCGATGGTCGTCGTGCCGACGCCGCCCTTGGCCCCGTAGAAGGCGAGGATGCGCCCGAGCGGCGGCCGGCCGACCAGCGCGTCGCGCGGCGCGAAGCGGGCCAGCAGGCTCTTGATGCGGGCCAGCAGCTCGGCCGGATGGAAGGGCTTGATGAGATAGTCGTCCGCTCCGGCGCGCAGGCCGCGGACCTTCTGCTCCACCTCGCGCTCGGCGGTGAGCATGATGATCGGGACGTGGGCGCCGGTCCCCTCCTCGCCCCGGATCTTGCTGGCGACCTGGTAGCCGTCGAGCTTGGGCAACATGACGTCGAGGAGGATGAGGGCGGGCGACTCCGCGCCCCACAGCCGGAACCCCTCGGCGCCGTCTGCGGCGACGACGACCTCGTAGCCCTCCTGCTTGAGCGTGTACGTCAGGAGGCGCTGGACGTTCGGGTCGTCGTCGACGACCAGGATCTTGGCCGCCATCAGGTCGTTGCGCCCTCCCTCGTCGCCGTCCGGCGCGCATGGCCGGATCGCCCTGCGGTCACGATACGTCCGGGGTCCCGGTCGCGATTATAGGTCCGGAGTCCCGGGCCGCGGCCAGGACCCTGCGCAGGAACCCGGTGAGCCGCGCCTCGTAGCCGGCCGGCTCGACCCGGTGGGCGCGACCGTGGCCCGCCTCCGGCACCGTCCACAGCTCGGCCGACGGCCCGATCGTCTCGGCCAGCCGGCGCGTCGCCTCGACCGGCATCGTCCGGTCGGCCTCGCCGTGGACCAGGAGGATCGGAACCGAGTCGAGCAGCGGGGCGATCCGGCCAGGCTCGATCGCCCGCGGGTCGCCGCCGAGGCGACGGGTCGCGGCGATCAGGAGGAGCCCGACGAGCGGCCGGGCGAACGGGCGGGCGAGGGCGCCACGAACCTCGCTGGCGATGGCGGCCGCGAGCTGCGGGGTGGCCGAGTCAGCCACGATGCCGACCAGGCGGGGCGGCGCGGGCGCGCGGTCGTCCCGTGGCGCGTCGGGATCGATGTCGGCGGCCACGAGCGAGCCGTCGCCGAGCACGGCGAGCGCTGCCAGCGCCGTCAGGGCGCCCATCGAGGTCCCGAACAGGGCGACGCGGCTGACGCCCCGCTCGGCGAGCCAGCTCAGCGCGCCCGCCACGTCCTCCACCTCGTGGAGGCCCATGCTCGTGAGGGCGGCATCCGAGCCGCCGTGGCCACGGAAGTCGAAGGCGAGCACGCCCGCCGTCCGGCGCAGGAATGGCCCGAACTCGAGGAGGTCGGCGGCGCTCGACCCGCCATGGCCGTGGAGGAGGACGATGGCCTCGCGTGGGTCGGGCAGCCACTCGTCACCGCTCGCCGGCTCGGCCGGCAGCCAGCGCCCGGCGAGGCGCAGCCCGTCGCGCGAGCGCAGCCGGACGACCTCCCCGCCGAGCGCGTCGACGGCGAAGCCGACCGAGGGGTCCGCCGGCCGGCCGTGGACCGGCATCGTCAGGCGGTCCAGCCCGCGGCGCAGGGCGATGCCGAGCGCCGCGGACGGCAGACTCAGCGCGAGTGCCGCGGCCGTCCCGAGGAGATGAGGCCTCACGAGGCCGCGGGACCGCCGGGCGCCGGCGGCGTCACGGGCGTCGCTGCCGCGCCCGGGGCTTGGGCCCCCTGGCCGCCGCGCCGGTCCGCCGGGCCCATGCCGCCCGCGACGTAGTCGGCGATCGGGCCGACGAACCGGGTGAACTCGGTCGGGATGATCCACTTCGTCGAGGCACCTGCGCCGAGCGCCTTCAGGGCGTCGAGGTACTGCAGGGCCATCGTCTTCTGGTCGATGCCCGAGGCCGCCTCGAAGATCGTGCGGAGGGCCTGGCTGTAGCCCTCGGCGGCCAGGATGGCCGCCTGGCGCTGGCCCTCGGCACGCAGGATCTGCGACTGCTTGTCGCCCTCGGCCACGTTGATCGTCGACTGCCGGGTTCCCTCCGACTCGGTGATCACGGCTCGCCGCGTCCGCTCGGCCGAGAGCTGCCGGTTCATCGCCTCCTGGACGTCGCGCGGCGGGGTGATCTCCCGGATCTCGACGGTCGTCACCTTGCCGCCCCAGCGCTCGGTCACCTCGTCGAGCTTGGTTCGCAGGATCTCGTTGATCTGCTCGCGCCGCGACAGGACCTCGTCGAGCAGGATGTCGCCGATGACGGCCCGCAGCGTGGTCGTCGCGACGCCCTGCAGGGCCCCGGCGAAGTAGGCGACCTGGACGACGCTCTTGAGCGGGTCGACGATCCGCCAGTAGATGAGGAAGTCGACGTTGATCGGCGCGTTGTCCTTGGTGATGGTGGTCTGGCTCGGGACCTCGATGAACTGCTCCCGCAGGTCGACCGAGACGGGCCGGTCGACGATCGGGATCAGGAACACGAGGCCCGGCCCCTTGACGAGGCGATCGCCCGTCCGGCCGAAGCGGAAGACGACGAGGCGCGCGTACTCGTTGACGATCCGCACGCTGAGGTAGACCAGGACGAGCAGGATCAGGACGATCACGACGACGACGATCGGTCCGGTCAGATCGCTCACGCGGTACCCCTCCCTGGGCGGGTCCGACCGCCCTCGACGGCCGAGGACGGCATGGTCGCGGCCGGTCCATCCGGCCCGTTGTCGATGGTCTCGACGACGAGGACGAGGCCGTCCTGGCCGACGACGCGGACGCGGCTGCCGCGGGCGATGGCGCCCGCCGCCGCGCGGGCCGACCACTCCTCGCCGCCGACGTAGACGGTGCCCTGCGGCGCCAGGTCGCTGCGCACCTCGCCGACCTGGCCCGCCTCCAGCCGCCCGCCCTGGCTGATGCCGCCGATGGCGACCGGGGCGAACCGCCGCAGCCGGAGCGCGGCCCGCACGACGACGAGCCCGAACGCCGCCGCGGCGGCGGCCATCACGGCGATGATCGGCCAGTCGACCGTGGCCGCGGGCAACCCCGGACCGGGCTCGGTGTAGAGCGCCGCGGCGCCGATCACGAAGCAGGCCAGGCCGCCGAGGGCGAGCGCGCCGTGGCTCGGGATGCTCGGCTCGGCCATGAACAGGGCGATCCCGAGCAGCACCAGGACGAGTCCGGCGACGTTGAGCGGCAGACTGCCGAAGCCGATGAAGGCGAGCACCAGGAGGATGCCGCCGCCGATGCCGGTCAGGAAGTTCGGGTGCCACAGCTCGAGCAGCAGCCCGAAGGCGCCGAGCACGAACAGGATGAAGGCGATATCGGCGTCGGAGAGCAGGTGCAGGGCGCTCTGCCAGGGACTCATCGGCAGGGTCAGCGTGGTGGCCCCCGCCACGTGGACGGTCGTGTCCCGGCCGGCGACCTTCACCGTTCGACCGTCCGCGAAGGCGAGGACGTCGCCGAGCGAGGCGGCGATGCCGTCGACCGCGTGGACGGCCACCGCCTGGCTCGCCTGGGCGGAGACCGCGCGCTCGACCGTGCTGGCCGCCCAGTCCGCGTTCCGGCCGTGCGCCTCGGCGTAGGAGCGGATGAGGCTGGTGGCCGCGCTCACGACCTTCGTCGCCTCGGTCCCGGTGATGTCGGAGCCGCCGGGCCCGACCGGCGAGGCCGCGCCGATCGTGGTCCCGGGGGCCATGACGGCGACGGCGGCGGCCAGGGTGATGAACGTCCCGGCGCTGGCGGCCCAGGCGCCGGAGGGGGCGACCCACACGATCGTCGGCAGCGGCGCGCCGAGGATCGTCTCCGAGATCCGCTGCATGTCGGCAAGGGAGCCGCCGGGGGTGTCGAGCTCGATGACGACGGCCGCCGCGCCCTCCCGCGACGCCTTGGCGATCCCGTCCCTGACATAGCTCGCCATCACCCCGTCGACGACGCCGGTCGTCGGCAGGACATACACGACGGGCCCGGCCGCACGGGCCGTCGGGGCGGCCAGCACGGCCACGGCCACGGCGAGCGCCGGCACGAGCGGCGGCAGGCTGGCGACCAGGCGAGCGATCCGGCGGGCCACGGTGGGCTTCCCTCCGCGCCGATCGTAGCACCGCCTCGGCCTGCCCCGGATGGGCCGGATGTCGCTCAGTCCCCGATCAGCTGCGCCAGCACGAGCTGGCTCCACGTCTCCATCGACGGTTCCACCGCCCGCGCCGCGGCGGGCGGGCGGAACGATCCGCTCAGCTTGTCGGTCTCCCGGATCGCCACCGGGCGGCCCGCGGCGTCCGCCTCGTAGACGAGGCCGACGTGGACCGCGCCGACATCGCTCTCGTCGTCATTGAGCAGGCCCACCCACCGGAAGTCGGGCTCGAACTCCGCCTCGACCTCCTCGCGCCACTCGCGACGGAGACCGCCGCCGACGTCCGCGTCGCCCGGGTTGAGATGACCGCCGACGCCGATGGACCACAGCTCATGGAGGCGGGCGTCGCCGCCGGCGCGGGTCCGGCGCATGAGGAAGAGGTCCTCGCCGTCGCGCAGGACGAGGTACGGGATGACCTGCTTGTGGCTCGGGTCGTGCTCCGCGGCGCCGCGCCGGACGAAGCGACCACTCGCCGCGACCGCAGCCAGGACGGCCGCCTCATCGGCTGCCCGGACGCCGCGCCAGCCGGGAGCCGGGACGAGGACCTCGCGTGGCACCACCAGGACGAGCTCGTCGTCGCTCACGTCGACTCGAGGCGGGCGCGGGCGGCCTCGAGGCGCCCCTGGAGGCGCTCGACTGCCCGTCCCTCCGGGCCGCCGCTCTCCGCCGCGTCGACGGCGGCAAGGTCCTCCAGCCACCCGTCGAGGACGGCCCGCAGGGCGCGGAGCCGTTCGACCACGGCGGACCCGTTCGTCGCCAGGATGCCCGCGCCCATCGCGCCGTCGCCACGGGCCAGCCGGGTCATGTCCCGCCAGCCGCCGGCCGCCAGTGCCCGCGCCGTCGGCCAGTCCGACGCTCCGCTGACCGCCTCGACCAGAGCCGCGGCCAGGATCAGCGGCAGATGGCTGATCGCGGCCGCGGCCGCGTCGTGCGCCGCCGCGTCGAGGCGGACGGGGATGGCGCCGGCGGCGATCGCCAACGTCTCCACCCGCTCGATGTCCGTCGCCTCGGCGCGGCTGCCCGGGACGACGACCCATGGGCGACCCCGGAACAGGTCCGGGCGGGCTGCCGCGTAGCCGCTCGTCTCGAGGCCGGCCATCGGGTGGCCGCCGACGAATCGAAGGCGCGCCTCGTCGGCGGCCGCGACGAGGCGCGCCTTCGTGCTCGCGACATCGGTGACCGTGGTGCCGGCGCCGAGGCTCCTCCCCAGCGGGCCGCCGAGATTGGCGACGAGGTCGAGGCAGGCGAGCGGCGGAGCGGCCAGGACGACCAGCTCTGCGCCGCCGAGGGCGTCCTCGAGCCGTCGCGGGGCCGCGGCCACGACCCCCTCCGCCAGCGCCCGGCCGGGACCGCTCCCGCCAGGACTCCATGCGGCGACGTTCCACGAGGTGCCGGCGAGTGCCCGGGCCAGCGACCCGCCGATGAGCCCGAAGCCGATGATGGTGACCCTCACCCGCGCATCATCGCATCCGCGGACGGGCGACCCGACGCGGGCCGCGCATCCCGCTGGTCGGCGACCATGGGAACGGGATGTATCATGCCGAGCGGGGGGTGTCGCGCCGGCCCGACCGCCGGCGCCTCGTTTGCCCGGCCCCCCAAGGCAGACGTGAAGGAGACCGGACGCCCGTGGTCGCGCCCGAGACGACGAAGCGCATCCGAGTCCTGCTGGTGGACGATCACCAGCTGCTCACCGGTGCGCTCTCCCAGATGCTCGCCCGTGAGCCGGACATCCTCGTCGCCGGCGTCGCGGCCAGCGTCGCCGAGGCCAAGCAGCTCGCTCGCGAGCGCCTCGACGTCGTGCTGATGGATTACCGGCTCCCCGACGGGACGGGCGCCGAGGCGACGCGAGCGATCAAGGCCCGCTGGCCGGTGGCCCGGGTCATCATGCTCACGGCGCTCAGCGACGACGAGACCATCCTCGAGTCGATCCAGGCCGGCGCCGACGGCTACCTGACCAAGGACCGGGCGATCGACGAGGTCGTCGACGCGGTCCGGGCGGCGTACGCCGGGGAGACCCTTCTCCCGCGTTCGGTGATCGTCGGCATCGCCCAGCGCGTCGCCGCGGCCCGCGAGCGCGGCGTCGAGCGGCGCCAGATCGAGCCGCTGACGCCCCGGGAGCTGGAGGTCCTCAAGGCGCTCACCGAGGGCCTGTCGACCCCGGAGATCTGCGAGCGGCTGTACATCGCCCCGAACACGTTGCGGACCCATGTCCAGAACATCATGGGCAAGCTGCGGGTCCACTCGAAGCTCGAGGCCGTCGCCTTCGCGCTCCGCCACCGGCTCGTCGAACCGCCGAAGTCCGACACGCTCTACTGACGGGCCTGCGCGCGCGGCCGCCGTCGCCGACCGCCCCGCCGCTGTCCCCTCAGCTCGCCCGACGGCGGCGCCCCTTGCGCCGCTCCTCGAGCCGGCGTTCCTCGTCCCCCGGCGGCGGCCCTGGGTCGTGCTGGGGATTCTGGCGCCGGATCACCGTCCGGCGATCCAGCTCGCGCCGTTCGGGGCTCATGAACGCGCCGCAGCGTGGGCAGCGGCGCTCCTCCGCGAAGAGCGACTCGAGCGGCGAGGTGGCGTAGATCTGACGGCCGCACGACCAGCAGGCGAGGCGAGGCATGCGGTGCATCGTACGGCACGCGACGGAGCGGGCAGCGGCGTGCGGTGCGCGCTGTCACCGGTCGTCCCGGCGGAGGAACGCGGCGAAACCTCGGTGGGGGCGAACAATACGCCGTGTTGGGGATGCGACGGGCAGGTCCGCGCCGGCATCATCCGCCTTGGTTCGCCGGCCACGGCAACCGAACGGTCACTCGGGCAGGTGGCCGTACCGGCGGGTCGCCTCGCTCCCCCCCGAGGCGACCCGCTCACCATGTCCGGCCCCAGCCCGCGGCGCGGTCCAGCGCGGGCGGACTTCCCGCCCCACCGGGCGCTCGGCCCCGGCTGCGGACCAGCGGCGCTCAGACCGCCGGCAGCGCCGCGAGCGCCTCGTCCACCTCGCGGGCGGCGTACTCGTAGTCCTCGAGCCCACCCTGGAGGTACTTCTCGTAGGCCGACAGGTCGAAGTGGCCGTGGCCCGAGAGGTTGAACAGGATCACCCGCGGCTCGCCCGCCTCCTTCGCCTCGAGGGCCTCGTCGACCGCGACGCGGATGGCATGGGTCGACTCCGGGGCGGGCAGGATCCCCTCCGTCCGGGCGAACTGGACGCCCGCCGCGAAGGCCGGCCGCTGGTGGACGCTCTGCGCCTCGATGTAGTCGTGCTCCTTGAGCAGGCTGACCAGGGGGGCCATGCCGTGGTAGCGCAGCCCGCCGGCGTGGATCGGCTCGGGGATGAAGTCGTGGCCGAGGGTGTGCATCTTGACGAGTGGCGTGAGCCGGGCCGTGTCGCCGAAGTCGTAGGCGTAGCGACCGCGGGTCAGGCTCGGCGCGGCCTCCGGCTCGACGGCGATGACGCGGTACTGGCGGCCGCCGCGGAACGTGCGGCCGACCCACGGGAAGGCGAGCCCGGCGAAGTTCGAGCCGCCGCCGGCGCAACCGATGATGACGTCCGGCTCCTCGCCCGCCATGGCCATCTGCTCGATCGACTCCTGACCGATGACCGTCTGGTGGAGCAGGACATGGTTCAGCACGGAGCCCAGGGAGTAGTGGGTGTCGTCGCGACCCACCGCGTCCTCGACGGCCTCGCTGATCGCGATGCCGAGTGAGCCGGGGCTGTCGGGATGCTCGGCGAGGACCTGGCGGCCGTAGGCCGTCGTGCCGCTGGGGCTGGCCACGACCGACGCGCCGTACGTCTCCATCAGCATCCGGCGGTACGGCTTCTGGTCGTAGCTCGCCCGGACCATGTAGACCTTCACCTCGAGGCCGAACATGGCCCCGGCCAGCGACAGGGCGGTCCCCCACTGGCCCGCCCCGGTCTCGGTGGCGATCCGCCTGATGCCCTCCTGCTTGTTGTAGAAGGCCTGCGCGATCGCCGTGTTCGGCTTGTGGCTGCCGGCCGGGCTGGCGCCCTCGTACTTGTAGTAGATGTGGGCGGGTGTCTGGAGGGCAGCCTCCAGGCGTCGGGCGCGGAACAGGGGGCTGGGCCGGTAGAGGGCGTACGCCTCGCGGACCGGGTCGGGGATCTCCACCTCGCGCTCGGCGCTTACCTCCTGGCCGATGAGGGCCATCGGGAAGAGCGGGGCGAGGTCGGCGGGGCCGATCGGCTGGCCGGTGCCGGGATGGAGGACGGGGGCGGGCGGCACGGGCAGGTCGGCGACGATGTTGTACCAGGCCTTCGGCAGGCGGTCCTCGTCGAGGAGGTACTTGTAGCGGTCCACGCTGGGGCTCCCTCTGGCTGGCTGCGGGGTTGACGGGAAGCCGATCGCCCACGATCCGGAGCAGGTGGCGCAGCCCCTGGGCGGACCGCGGCAGACCGGCCGGCCGGCCGCGACGGTCCCGGTAGCCTAGCGGCTGCGGCGGCGCCGCCGCAAGGGCGAGCTGGCGAGGAGTGCCCCGAACGGCAGGGCGAGCGGCCAGACCACCCAGTCGGCGGAGCGGGCCGAGCCCGAGTGCTGCGGCCGGCAGGGCCGCGGGACAGGGCTCGGCTGCTTGTCGTGGCCGGGCGGGACCGAGGCGCCCGGGCAGGGCGGCAGGGCGTGGCCGCCGGACGGCGTCCCGCGCGGAGTCGGCTTCGGCGTCGGGACGGGACTCGCGATCGGCGCCACGGTCGGGCTCGGGGTCGGATGGGCCGTCGGGGCGGCGGTCGGCGCGGCGGTCGGCGCAGCCGTCGGCACAGCTGTCGGCGCGGCGGTCGGCACAGCTGTCGGCGCGCTCGTCGGGGCGGCGGTCGGTCCGGCCGGCGGTGGTGTCGCCGGGGCGCCGGGGGAGGCCGGTGGCAGCGAGCTCGCCCCCGGCGCGCTGGATGCCGCGGCCGAGGGGCCGGCCGACTCGCCTGCCGCCGGCGACACGGACGGGCTCGACAGGGCGCTGCCGGACGAGCCCGGCGTCTCGCTCGGGCCCGGCGGCTGGCTGCTCCCGGAACCGCCCGGGGCCGCGGTGGGACTGCCGAACGCGGTGATCGGCGTCCCGCTCGCCCCCGCGCCGCCGCTCGCGATCGGCGAGGCGGCCGGAAACGATGCGGTCACGGCGAGGGCCGCCACGGCGAGCACGAGGTTCAGCACGCCCAGGGCGATGACCAGGCGGGCGCGCTGGATGGTCGACACCTGGCTGTGCTCCCTCGCTGGACCGACGCTCGATCCCGCACCGCGGGCGGTGAGCCGATGGTACCATCCGCGGTCGCCCGGCCGACCCCCCCGCAACCCGGGTCAGCCGCGCAGGGGCGCCCGCTCCAGGGCCTCGTAGCGGGCCGGGCCGCTGCCAGTGTGGCTCTCGAAGAGGACGACCTCGTCCGCCGTCCAGCTCACGTCCAGCCCGCGAGCCGCCTCCTCGAGCCGCCCGACCGCGGCCACGGCCGCGGGACCCGGCTCGCAGCGAGCGAGGGTCAGGTGGCCGCGAAACGGCCGCTCCTCGGGCGGCCAGCCGAGCGGCACGACGGCCTCGTCGACGCGGCGCGCGAGCGCCGCCAGGTCGTTCGCTCCCTCGACGACGCCGAGCCAGATCGTCCGCGGCCGCTCGGGCGTGGGGAAGGCGCCGCCGCCCGCGATCCGGACGGTGAACGGGGCGGCACCCGCCGCCGCGGCGCGCACGGCGGCGCGAACGCCGGCCACGGCGGGCTCGAGCGTCGGGCCGAGGAAGCGGAGGGTCAGGTGCAGCCCGTCGAGGCGGACCCAGCGGACGGGGGCGCGGCCCCGGTTCCGTTCCGGCGAGAACGGCGCCGCGTCGATGACGGCCCGCACGACCGTCTCGATCGGCTCGCGGGCGGATCCGGCGAGCGGGACGGCCACGAACAGGCGGCGTCCGGGGCGGCGGTCGGGCTCCCAGGGCCGCCGGTCCCCCACCCCGGCCCGTGCGCCCGAAGCGTGGCGACGCGAAGCTGAGGCTCCCTCGTCGCCGGGAGCTTCAGGCACCCTCGGCCGCCGCCTGCTCCTGCTCGAAGCGCCGCCGGTCGTGGAGCAGGATGTCGCGAGCCCGCTCGTACTCGCGCCAGCCGACGACGTCGGTCTCCTTCTTCTCGAGCAGCTTGTACGTCTCGAAGAAGTGCTCGATCTCGAGTCGCTGATGGGGCGGGATCTGCGACAGGTCCCGAACATGGCGGTAGAGCGGGTCGCCGACCGCGACGCAGAGGACCTTGAAGTCGAAGCCGTTCTCGTCGCGCATCTCGAGCCCGCCGACCGGCCGCGCCCAGACGTGGCAGCCCGGGAACGTGGGCTCGTCGATGATCAGCAGGGCGTCGGTGTGGTCGCCGTCGTCGGCACGCGTGGCGTCGATGAACCCGTAGTCGAAGTTGTAGAAGACGGCCGACGAGAGGACGCGGTCCAAGCGGAAGACGTGGGCCTTCTCGTCGTACTCGTACTTGTTGCGGCTGCCGCGCGGGATCTCGACGACGATCTCGACGATGTCGGGGAAGCGTTCCTCGAGGTCCGGCATGCCTGCCTCAGTCGTTGTAGAGGCGCTCTTCGATCAGCTTCTCCTGGACCGTCCGGCCGTTGGGATCGAAGCAGCTGAACTCGAAGTGCTTCTCGAACTCGAGGTCCACGTTGTCCTGGCCGCCGCGGTTCTTCTCGACCGAGACGACCACCCAGTCGCGGAAGCGCTGCGCCTGGTACGGGTTGAACTCGATGTTGACCTTGGCGACGATGTGGTACTTCTCGTTGATGATGAGGATGATGTCGGCCTCGTAGTTGATGGCCGACGAGCCGCGCAGGTGGTGATTGCGCAGGCGGGCGGCCTTGAGGCCCTCCTTGTCGGCGGCCACGATCGTGATGACCGGCACCTGCTCGGACAGGGCGATGTCCTTGAGCCCGTTGACGACGAAGGTGACCTTCTCCGCCTCGGTGTTCGGCTCGGGGAACATCGGCACCTTCTGGAGGTAGTCGACGACGACCATCAGCTGGCGGTCGCCGGACAGCTCCCGGTGCTGCTGGACGAGCTTGCGGATGTTCTCGATCGTGCTCGCCGTCTGGGAGCCGCGCAGCAGGAAGAGGTTCTGGCCGTAGCGGGCGATGCGGTCGAGGCTCGGCCGGAGGCGCGGGTTGCTGGCCAGCTGCGGGCCGCCCTGGCCCTCGGCCATCCACGAACCCAGGATCTCCTTGCGGACGTCCTGGATCTTGATGGCGCCCGTCTTGTGGGGCAGATGGGCCAGAGCCGACTCCATGGCGATGAGCCGGTTGAGGAGGTACTGCTCCTCGTGCTCGAAGCACAGGTAGAGGACGTTGGCCTGGCCGCCGGAGGCGACGTTACGGGCCATCTGGAGGGCCATCGTCGTCTTGCCGGTCCCCTGCGCCCCGCCGATCAGGAGCAGCTCGCCCGGCCGGAGGCCCGTGCCGATCGTCTTGTCGAGCGGGGTGAATCCGAGCGGGACGGGCTGGTACTCGGCCAGCTTGCCGCTCGTGACCCGGTCGTTGAGGTCCACGAGCACGTCGAGGGCCGAGCGGGGGGCCATGCTCCCGGTATCGGCGTCGAGGCGCCAGCTGGCCTTGGGCATGGGGGTCGTGGTGTCGGCCGTGTCGGTGCTCACGCGCTCAGCTTCCTCCCCGGGGAATGCGACGGTAGAGCCATCCTAGCACCCGCCCCCCGCCGAATCACCCACCCACACCCCCCGCGTCCGCCCAGGCAGCGGCGTCCTCGCGTCGCTCAGTCACGGCCGAGCGATGGCAGGGCAGCCAGCTCATCCCAGAGGCGGGCGACCGTCCGGATGCCCCGCTCGTAGTTGTCCAGGTCCATGTATTCGTTCGGGGCGTGGGCGTGGTCGTCGGGCGGCGTGAAGCCGAGGAGCACGGTGTCCAGGCCGAGGATCGTCTCGAAGCTGGCGCAGATCGGGATCGAGCCCCCTTCCCGGATGTAGAGCGGCTTGACGCCGAAGGTGGCGGCGAGCGCCCGGGCGGCCGCCTGCGTCGCCGGGTGGTCGATCGGGGTGAGGCTCGGCCGGCCGCCGCCGAGGTCCCGGACCTCGACCCGAACGCCCGCCGGGGCGAGGCGCAGGACGTGCTCGCGCAGCAGCTCGAAGACGTGGTCGGGATCCTGGTCCGGGACCAGCCGGCAGGAGACCTTCGCGTGGGCGTGGGCCGGGATGATCGTCTTGGCGCCCTCGCCCTGGAAGCCGGACCAGAGGCCGTTCACGTCGAGGGTCGGCCGCGCCCCGCGGCGCTCCAGGGTCGTGAAGCCGGGCTCGCCGGTCAGGGCCGGCACGCCGATGGACTCGCGGTACGCCTCCTCGTCGAACGGGAGCGCGGCGAAGGCGGCCCTGTCGGCCTCGATGAGCGGGCGGACGTCGTCGTAGAAGCCCGGGATGAGGATGCGTCCCTGGGCGTCCTTGAGGGCCGCCACGATGCGGCAGAGGGCGACGGCCGGGTTCTCGACCGTCCCCCCGTACATCCCCGAATGAAGATCGACGGTCGGCCCAGTCACGTCGATCTGGGCATAGGCCAGGCCGCGAAGGCCGACCGTGATGGCCGGCCGATTGCCGTCGAAGAAGCCCGTGTCGGAGATGACGGCGAGGTCGGCCGCGAGCCGCTCCCGATTCGCCTCCAGCCATGCGTCGAGGTGGAGCGAGCTGTTCTCCTCCTCGCCCTCGAAGATGAACCTGAGGTTGACCGGCAGGCCGCCGCGCGTGCCGAGGAGCGCCTCGGTCGCCCGCAGATGGAGGTGGACCTGGCCCTTGTCGTCGGAGGCGCCGCGGGCCTGCAGCCGCCGGCCGACGACGAGCGGCTCGAAGGGGGCCGATTCCCACAGGTCGAGCGGGTCGACCGGCTGGACGTCGTAGTGGCCGTAGACCAGCACCGTGGGCGCGCCCGCGGCGTGGAGCCAGTCGCCGTAGACGATGGGGTGGCCGCCCGTCTCCGAGATCTCGACGTGCTCGACGCCCATGGCCCGCAGCTCGTCGGCGAGGAACGTCGCCGCGGCCCGGCAGTCCGGTGTGTGCTCGGGCAGGGTCGAGACGCTGGGGATCCGCAGGAACGCCCGGTACGAGTCGAGGCGGGCCTCGGCGTGCTCGTCGAGGTAGCGCTCCAGGGCGGCGTCGCTGGCGCCGGGCTCGGTCGCGGTCGCGTCGGACATGCGTGGGCCTCCGGGTGGGGCGGGCGCCGCAGCGCCGCGCGGCGGGGCATGGCAGGGTCGCGGCTATCGTACCCGGGCCCGCTCGGCGGGCCTCGCCCCGAAACCGGCGGACAGGGACCCGCGGGAAAGTGAGGAGCGGCGGGTCCGGAAGGACCCGCCGCTCGGTCGGGCGAGGTATGGCGACGCCGTCGTCGGCGCGCCGCTCAGGCCGGGCTGGGGTTCGGGCTCGGCGCGGTGCCAGGGGTCGGAGCGCCCGGCGCCACGATCCGCGGCGGCGTCCCGTGGGTGTTCTCCTTGGGCGGCAGATCAGCGAAGAGCTTCTCGAACTCCTCCGAGTCCACCGTCTCCTCGGCGATGAGCTTGTCGGCCAGGCTGAGCAGGCGCTGCTTGTGCTCGACGAGCGTGTCCATCGCCCGGGTGTAGGCGTTGTCGATGATGGCCCGGACTTCCTCGTCGATCTGCTTGGCGACCTCGTCCGAGTAGTTGCGCTGCTCGCCGATCTCGCGGCCGAGGAAGACCAGCTCGTCGCGCTTGCCGAAGGCCAGCGGGCCGAGCTTCTCGCTCATGCCGAACTCGGTGACCATCCGCCGGGCCAAGTCGGTCGCCTTCTCGATGTCGTTGGAGGCGCCGGTCGTCGTGTCGCCGAAGATGAGCTTCTCGGCCGCGTTGCCGCCGAGCAGGCCGGCGATCTTGTCCTCGAACTCGCTCTTCGACTGGAGGTAGCGGTCCTCCTGGGGCAGGGCCATCGTGTAGCCGAGGGCCATGCCCCGGCTGATGATGGTCACCTTGTTGACCGGATCGCACTTCGGCAGGATCCGCTGGACGACGGCGTGGCCGCCCTCGTGGATGGCGATGATCCGCTTCTCGGGGTCGCTGATGACGCGGCTCTTGCGTTCGGGGCCGGCGACGATCCGCTCGAGGGCCTCCTCGAACTCGCTCATCCCGATGACCTTGCGGTTGCGCCGCGCGGCGAGGATTGCGGCCTCGTTGACGAGGTTGGCCAGGTCCGCGCCGGAGAAGCCGGGCGACTGGCGGGCGAGGTTCTCCACGTCGATGCTCTTGTCGAGCGGCTTGCCCTTGGTGTGGACCTTGAGGATCGCGACGCGGCCCTTCATGTCCGGGCGGTCGAGGATGACCTGGCGGTCGAAGCGGCCGGGCCGCAGGAGGGCCGGGTCGAGGACGTCCGGGCGGTTGGTGGCGGCCACGACGATGACGTTCGTGTTGGTGTCGAAGCCGTCCATCTCGACGAGGATCTGGTTAAGGGTCTGCTCGCGCTCGTCGTGCGAGCCGCCGAGCCCGGCGCCGCGCTGCCGTCCGACGGCGTCGATCTCGTCGACGAAGACGATGCAGGGCGAGTTGCGCTTGGCCTGGTCGAACAGGTCGCGGACGCGGCTGGCGCCGACACCGACGAACATCTCCACGAACTCGGAGCCGGAGATGCTGAAGAAGGGCACGCCGGCCTCGCCGGCCACGGCCCGGGCGAGGAGCGTCTTGCCGGTGCCCGGAGGCCCGACCAGGAGCACGCCGCGGGGGATGCGGGCGCCGAGGGTGTTGAACTTCTCGGGGTACTTCAGGAACTCGACGACTTCCTGGAGCTCGGTCTTGGCCTCGTCCACCCCGGCGACGTCCTGGAACGTGACGACGGTCTTGTTGCCCAGGAACATCCGGGCTCGGCTCTTGCCGAAGCTGAGGGCCTGGTTATTGGTGCCCTGCGCCTGGCGCATCATGAAGAAGATGAAGGCGCCGATGAGGATGACCGGCAGCAGCCCGGTCAGGATGAGCCCGATCCAGGACGTGTCAGCCGCCTTGATCGGCTTGTAGTCGATCTTGGCGTAGTCGACGCCGCCCTTCTGGGCCGCGGTCTTGATGTCGTCGTAGACGTTGATGAGCGGGCTGGCGACGTCGGTCGTGTACTTGTCGGGCGGGGTGCCCGTCGTCGTCACGGTGAGGGTGGTGTCCTGCTGGACGACCGAGGCGACCTTGCCCTGCTGGACGTCGTTCAGGAACTTCGAGTAGGACTGGCTGTTCGGCTCGGGCGACTGGATGAGCCAGGTGTAGAGCAGCGCGACGGTGCCCACCACGAGGACGAGCATGACGATGCCGTTGCGCACGAATTTCGCGTTCAACTAGGAGCCTCCGGGGGTCGGGCAGGTCCCAGGACCGGCCGTGGGGCCGAGTATACCGTCCCGGTCCTGAAGCCCCCGTTCCGGGGGACCCTCGGTCCGGGCCGTGCGACCATCGGGCGGGAAGCCGGCCGACCGACCGCCCGACCTGTCCTCCACTACGCCGCAGCCGCCACCGCGGATGGGTCGGCGGCGCCCGGAGACCCGGCTCCGGTGCGGGGAGTATCGCTCGGCCGCCACCCGTCGCCCATCCCGCCGGGCTTGCAGTCTCGGGGTCGCACCCTCCGGCCTCCTTGCGGCCCGTTTCCCGCTGTGCGTTCCGAGTGGGTCCACGACGT
>DASVYJ010000050.1:0-29747 GCA_036392215.1 Candidatus Limnocylindrales bacterium
CGTCGCTGCCTTCGAGCCGGCCCTCGACTACGTCGTCGTCAAGCTGCTGGGAACGCCGCTCGAGGCGATCGAGATGGCAGAGGATCGCGAGCTCTTCCGGGACCTCCTCGACCGAATCGCGCAGCCGTACGCGCCCTCGGCGATCGTCCGCGGCCAGACCGACGAGGAACGGCTGACCTCGGCCCGCGCCGCCCTGGACGATATCGGCCTCCCTGCGATCGTGCGGCCGGCCTTCACGCTGGGTGGGACCGGTGGCGGCATCGTCGACACGGAGGCCGCGTACTTCGAGCGGGTGCGCGGCGGCCTCCGCGCGAGCCCGATCAGCCAGGTGATGGTCGAGCGCTGCCTGGTCGGCTGGCAGGAGATCGAGTACGAGGTGATGCGCGACGCGGACGACACGTGCATCGCCGTCTGCTCGATGGAGAACGTCGATCCGCTGGGCGTCCACACCGGCGACTCCATCGTCGTCGCGCCGGTCCAGACCCTGCCCGACCCGGTGCACCAGCGCCTGCGCAGCGCGGCGCTGGCTATCATCCGGGCCCTTGGCGTCGAGGGCGGCTGCAACGTCCAGTTCGCCCTCAGCCCCGACGCGACCGAGTACGCCGTCATCGAGGTCAACCCCCGGGTCAGCCGGAGCAGCGCCCTGGCCAGCAAGGCGACGGGCTACCCGATCGCCCGCGTCGCGGCCCAGATCGCGATCGGCCGGCGGCTGGCCGAGATCCCGAACGTCGTCACCGGCACGACCGTCGCTGCCTTCGAGCCGGCCCTCGACTACGTCGTCGTCAAGCTGCCCCGCTTCCCGTTCGACAAGTTCCCGAACGCCGACCGGACCCTGGGCTCGCAGATGAAGGCGACCGGCGAGGTGATGGCCATCGACCGGACCTTCGGGGCGGCCCTCGACAAGGCGCTCCGGGGGCTCGAGCAGGCCGGCGCGGGCGCGCTCGCCGAGGACGCGGCCTGGGGACCGACGCTCGACTACCTGGCCGCGGAGTCCTCCCTGGCGGCCGATCCGGCCGCGGGCGCCGAGACGGCCCTCAGCCGGCAGCTCGTCCTGGTCGGCCCCGACGGCCTCGTCTGCGAGGCCCGGGCACACGCCGAGCGGGCCGCCTACCCCCTCGTCCTGCGCCGCTTCCTGGCGCCCTCGGACACCCGGCTGTGGCGCGTCCTGGCTCTCCTGCGGCGGGGCGTCGCCGAGGCCGAGATCGGCGCCGCGACCGGCATCGCCCCGTGGTTCCTGGCCGAGCTCGGCCGGCTCGTCCGCCTCGAGGGACTCGTGCGGGAGACCGGGGAGCGGCTGGCGGACCCGGCCGACGAGCCCGCGGCGCGGCTGCTCCTGACGGCGAAGCGGGCCGGCTTCGGCGACCGCGAGCTCGGCACGCTCGCTGGCCTCGACGCCGAGCGTGTGCGCCGCGCCCGCGTCGCGCGAGGCATCGTGCCCGCCTACGCCATGGTGGACACCTGCGCCGCCGAGTTCGCCGCGGCCACGCCCTACCTCTACGCCACGTACGCCGCCGCGGGCAGCGCCCCGGAGCTGCCGCCCGTCGCGCGGCCGGCCGCCCTGGTCATAGGATCGGGCCCCGTCCGCATCGGCCAGGGCATCGAGTTCGACTACTGCGCCGTCCAGGCCGCTGCGACGCTTCGGGAGGAGGGCTGGCAGGCCGTCCTGGTCAACTCGAATCCCGAGACGGTCTCGACCGACTTCGACGCCTCGTCCCGGCTCTACTTCGAGCCGCTCGATCCCGAATCGGTTCGCTCCCTCGTCGAAGCCGAGTCGCCGAACGGCGAGCCGCCCCTGCCGGCCTTCGTCCAGTTCGGGGGCCAGACGCCGCTCAACCTCGCGGCCCCCCTCGCCGCCGCCGGGGTCCCGCTCCAGGGCGTCGACCTCGAGACGATCGACCAGGCCGAGGACCGCGTCCGCTTCGCGACGCTCGTGGAGCGGCTCGGCATCCCCCAGCCCGAGGGCGGGATGGCCCGCTCGATCGAGGAGGCGCTCACCCTGGCCGACCGGATCGGCTATCCGGTCATCGTCCGACCGTCGTTCGTGATCGGCGGCCTGGCCATCGACTTCGCCTACTCGCCGAGCGACCTCGTCGCCCAGCTCGCCCGGGCGACCGTCGTCGAGCCGGACCGGCCCGTCCGCATCGACCGCTACCTCGAGGGCATCGAGGTCGACGTCGACGCCGTCTGCGACGGCTCCTCGATCCTCATCCCCGGGCTGATCGAGCATGTCGAGCTGGCGGGCGTCCACTCGGGTGACTCGGTCGGCGTCTTCCCGCCGCAGACCCTGTCGGAGGCCGATGCCGCCCTCATCGTGGAGTCGATGGAGCGGATCGCCCTGGCCCTCGGCGTGCGCGGGCTGGTGAACGCGCAGTTCATCGTGCGGGAGGACGGCGTCTACCTCATCGAAGTGAATCCGCGGGCGAGTCGGACGGTGCCGTTCCTCTCGAAGGTGACCGGCGTGCCGATGGTCGGCCTCGCCGTTCGGATCGCCCTCGGGACGACCCTCGCCGAGCTCGGCTGGCGGAGCGGGCTGCTGGCGCCGCCCCCCTTCGTCGCGGTCAAGGCGCCCGCCTTCTCGACGGCGAAGCTGCGCGGCGTCGACCCATCCCTCGGCCCGGCGATGCAGTCGACAGGCGAGGTGATCGGACTGGCCGACGGGGCCCGGGTCGCGATGGCCAAGGCCCTCCTCGCAGCCGCCCTCGTCCCGCCGCGACCCGCCGAGGGCGAGCCGGCCCCCCTCGCCCTCCTCTCGATCGCCGACCGCGACAAGGGGCTCCTGCCGCGGCTCGGACTCGCGCTCCGGCGGGCCGGCTACCGGATCGCGGCGACCCCCGGGACTGCCGCGACGCTCGCGGCGCTCGGCATCGAGGCACGGGTCACCGCGAAGGTCGGTTCGGAGCCGGAGCCGGGCCAGGAGGCGATCCTGGAGCTCATCGCCTCCGGCGATGTGCGCCTCGTGGTGAACACCCCGACGCCCCAGTCGGGCCCGGTCCGCGACGCCGCGGAGATCCGCCTCGCCGCGACGGCCGAAGGGATCCTTTGCCTGACCGCGATCGAGACCGCGGTCGCGGCGACCGAGGCGCTCGACCCCGCCCTTGCCGCCGGGCTGGCCGAGGTCCGGCCGCTCTCGGCGTGGGTGCCGGCGGCGGGCTCCGGCGCACTCGTGGCGGGTTGACGGAGGGACGGACGTGGCCTGGGGAGCACTGCTGACGGAGGGGACCGACGGGCGCCCCGCGGCGTCCGCGGCCTACGTCCCCGGCGCCTGCAACATCGGGCCGGTCGAGATCGCGCGGCGGCGCCGGTCGGGCATCGCGGGCCTCGCCGTCGCCGGCGTGGCGGCATCCGCGCTCCTGGCCAGCGGTGCTCCGCGGCCGGCCCGGCTCCTGGTCGCACTCCCGCTGGCCGGCGGCCTGGTGGGGCTCCTCCAGGCCCGCGAGCGGTTCTGCGTGGCCTTCGCCGCCCGTGGCGTGTTCGACCTCGGGGAGCCGGGCGGACTCGCGCGGGTCGAGGATCCTGCCGCACGGGCCGCGGACCGCGCCCGCGGCCTGCGGCTCGTCGCCCGGGCCGCGGCCGGCGGGGCGGTCGGCGCGGCGCTGCTCTGGCTTCTGCCCGGCTGAGCCGCCGCCGCGCCGTGCCGCAGGCCGCGGGCGCGGCCCGCCGCCGCATCATGGCGCCGCGTCCCGCAGCACGGCGGACGGCGGTGCGGCGTGATCTCGCTCGAGGGTCCGTTCGGCGATCGATACGGCTTGCATCCGCGCGCCGCCACGCGACTCCAGCGCGCGGCGGCCGGGCTCGGGAGCCGCGTGACGATCGAGGACGTCAGCGCCGGCGGCGCGCCCGTCGACGCGCTGAGCATGCTCTCGCTCGTCAGCGCGGCGGATCCGTGCCGGCGACACGGTGCGGGTCACGGCCGACGGCCCGGACGAGACGGCCGCTGCTCGCGAGATCCTCGACCTCCTGGCCCGGGTCTGCCATCCCTGAGGCTGACGCCAGGTGGCCGAGGCGACCGCGCTCAGCAGCCCTCGGGGTGCGGACCAGGGACGCGGGCCGCGGCCTCCAGCCCGCCCAGGCGCAGGCCCAGGCCGACAAGTGCCACGCCGGCGGCGCGGGTGAGCGACAGGGAACGGCGGACGGCCGAGACGGACCGCCGGCCGCGGGCGACCTCGCCGCGGTCGCGGCAAACGTCGGCGGCGTGTTCGCGGGCCGCCTGCAGGCGCTGCTCGGGACTCAACGGGGCGAACATCGTGGCCTCCTCGAACTGGGGACGGGCGGGAGCGGGTCGGAACGCTGAGTGTTAGATGGTTGTCTTACTTCGAAGGGCCGCCTCGGACGGTCGTGGTGCCGCGGTCAGCGGAGGTAGGAGGTGAGCTCCGGCCCGACGTCGTCGAGGCGTTCTCGCCGGAGGCTGTAGTAGGTCAGGCCGCCTTCCTCTGTGACCGTCACGAGGCCGGCCGCCCGGAGCTGGGCGAGGTGGTGCTTGATGGTCGGCTTCGAGAGCTCGAGCGCCGTCGCGATCTCGGTGAGGTAGAGGTCCTGCTCCCGCAGCAGGCGCAGGATCCGGAGACGGGTCTCGTCGCCGAGGGCGCGGTGCAGGCGCAGGACGCCGGGCGGCGGAGCCAGCGGGTCGCCGACGTCGAGGGCGCTGTCGGCGATGGGGTAGGCGAACAGCCGCCAGTCCGTGCCGCCGAGCAGGAAGTTGTAGGGGCGGGCGAAGTACGAAGGGGCGAGGATGACCCGGCTGACGCCGGGTTCTGACAGCCAGCGGATGCCGCCGGTCGTCCGTTCGACGAGCTCGGTCGGCGGGAGGCCGCGGGCGTCGCGCTCGCGTCCCCGAGCGTCGCGCTCGAGCATGCCGCGCACGCGGGGCTCGACCGCGGCGAAGTAGGGGAGCCAGGCGGCCAGGACGTCGCGCGCGGCGGCGATGACGGCGTCCGGGTCGTCGAAGAGCCGGCCGATCCGCTCGCGCTCCTCGGGCTCGTGCGTCGCCAGCAGCACCTCGAGGCGCTGCCGGACGGCGTCGAGGTCGCCCTCGACGGCGCGGTCGAGCATCGCCCGTTGCTCGGGGGTCTCGTCGCCCTGGGACAGGATGGTCCGCAGGATCGTCGTCCGGTCGGCCTCGCGGACGAGGGCCACGAAGGAGGCGGCGTCCTGGACCTCGGGCCGGTCGACGGCCAAACCGGCCAGGACGATGCAGAACTCGCTGCCATAGAGGGCGAGGGGCGCCTCGCCGATCGCCGCCCACAGGCTCGAACGCGACGAGCGGAGCCAGAGGCGGTCCGGCGCGGGGAGGTCGTCGGTCGTGCCCGATTCCTCGGACAGACTGAAGACGAAGTCGTAGACGGTCCGCACGTCCCAGCTGACCTCGACCGAGCCGGCGCGGCGCGAGAAGTCGCGCACGCGAGGGGGTCGGGCGCTGGTCGTGGTCGGAGCGGCCTGTCGCTTGGCGTTCATCTCATCACACTGCTGTTAGATGTACATCTTACACACGAGCGTCCGGGTGTCAAGACCGGCGACCCGAGCACCCCCTCGCCGGCGAGCCCTACAATCCGCTTGTCCCTCCCGCCCGCCAGCTCCGCACCGCCCCATGGAGAGCGTCCGCCCGATGCCCATCCCCGTCGTGCAGTTCACCGACGAGCGCCTTCCGAACGGGCTGCGCCTGGTCATGGCCGAGGACCACCTGGCGCCCGTGGTCGGCCTGAACATCTGGTACGACGTCGGCTCCAAGCACGAGGTCTCCGGCAAGACGGGGTTCGCCCATCTCTTCGAGCACGTCATGTTCCAGGGCTCGGCCCATGTCGGGAAGGCCGAGCACATCGCCCTGGTCCAGGCCGCCGGCGGGACGATGAACGGGACGACCTGGTTCGACCGGACGAACTACTTCGAGACGCTGCCGAGCCACCAGCTCGAGCTCGGGCTGTGGCTCGAGGCGGACCGGATGGCCACCCTGCTGGACGCGCTCAACCAGGAGAACCTCGACAACCAGCGCGAGGTCGTCAAGAACGAGAAGCGCTGGTCGTACGACAACCGGCCGTACGGGACCTGGAGCGAGAAGCTGTCGGAGCATCTCTTCCCGCCGGAGCACCCCTACCACCACACCACGATCGGCTCGATGGAGGATCTCGACGCGGCCTCGCTCGAGGACGTGCGGGCCTTCTTTCGGACGTGGTACGCCCCCGACAACGCGGTGCTGGCCATCGTCGGCGATTTCGAGCCGAGCCGGGCGCGGGCCTGGGTCGAGCGCTACTTCGGCCCCATCCCGGCCCGCGGCTCGTTCCCGGAGCTCGGCGACCTCTCGCTCCCGCTCGGCCTCGGCGGCGAGCGCCGCGAGGTCGTGCCCGACAAGGTGCCGCTGCCCCGGCTCTACTTCGGCTTCCGGGCGCCCGTCCTGGGCGACCCTCGACTCGACGCGCTCGACGTGGGGGCCCAGATCCTCTCGGGCGGCAAGGGCTCGCGCCTGCATCGTCGACTCGTCCGCGAGGAGCGGCTGGCCCAGGACGTCTCGGTCTTCGCCCTCGGTTTCGTCGGCGGGGCCTCGATCTTCGCGGGCCAGGCGACGGCGCGGCCGGGGGTGGAGGTCGACCGGCTGGAGGCGGCCTTCGAGGAGGAGCTCGAGCGGATCGGCCGCGAGCCGGTCTCGGACGACGAGCTCGAGCGGGCCCGGGCGCTGATCGAGACCTTCGAGCTGGAGGCGCTCCAGCGGGTCGAGGAGCGGGCGGACCGCCTGGCGATGTACGCCACGCTGCTGGACGACCCGGGGATGATCAATCGCCAGCTCGGACGCTACCTCGCGGTGACCCCCGAGCGCATCCAGGCAGCGGCGGCCGAGGTCCTGGCACCGGACCACCGGCTGGTCCTGACGTACGTGCCACTGGCGGAGCCCGCCGGCGAGCCCGGCAGCGAGGAGGCCGCCGCATGAGCGCCGCCGACCTGCGCGAACTGCTCGCCGTGCGGCCGGTTCCGGGTCAGCCGCGGACGTATCACTTCCCGACCTTCGAGCGCACCGTCCTGCCGAACGGCCTGCAGGTCCTGGTGGTCCACGTCCCCGGCCGGCCCCTCGTGACGGCGGAGCTCGTCGTCCGCCTCGGGGCTGGCGACGAGCCGCCGGCCTGGGGTGGCGCCACGGTCCTCGCCGCGCGGGCCCTCTCCGAGGGGACCGAGCGCTATGACGCCATCGCCCTCACGGAGGCAGCCGAGCGGCTGGGCGCGACGCTCCATGGCGAGGCGTCGTGGGACGCGTTCGCGGCGACGGTCGAAGTGCCCGCCGAGCGGCTCGCTCCGGCGCTCGAGCTGCTGGCCGAGATGGCCCTGCGGCCGACGTTCCCCGCCACCGAGGTGGATCGGCTGCGCGACGAGCGGCTCAACGACCTGCTGCAGGCTCGCGCCGACCCACGGCGCCGAGCGGAGGAGGCCTTCGCCGACAGCATCTACACGGCGGCCTCGCCGTACCACCGGCCCGCAGCAGGCCTCGAGGAGACGGTGGCCGGACTCGGTCCCGACGAGCTGCGGGCCGTCCATCGGCGCGCCGTCGACCCCTCGCGGGCCGCGGTCATCGTCGGTGGCGACCTGGCGGGCCTCGACGTGCCGGGCCTCGTCGGCTCGCTGTTCGGCGGCCTTGCCGCCACCCCCGATCCCGCGGAGCCCGATGGGGTCGTCGCCGAGTCTGCGATCGAGCGGACCTTCGTCCGGCTCGTCCACCGGCCGGGCTCGGTCCAGTCGGAGCTCCGGCTCGGTCATCCCGGCGTGTCGCGCCAGGTCCCGGACTTCCACGCGACCCAGGTCATGGCGGCCATCCTGGGCGGCCTCTTCAACTCGCGGCTCAACATGAAGCTCCGGGAGGAGAAGGGCTACACCTACGGCGCCGGGGCCGGTTTCGACATGCGCCGGGGCAGGGGACCGTTCGCCGCGCGCGCGGCCGTCAACACCGATGCGACGGCGCCCGCCATCGTCGACATGCTCGCCGAGCTAAGCCGCATCCGCGAGACGCCGGTCTCGGACGCCGAGCTGAAGGCGGCGCGCGACTTCCTCGTCGGCGTCTTCCCGCTCCGCTTCGAGACGCCCGGCGCGGTCGTGGGCGCGATCTCGGGTCTGGTGGTCCACGGGCTGCCCGACGACGAGCTCGCCCGCTACCGAGACCGCGTGGAGGCGGTCACCGCCGCCCACGTCCGGGCCGCGGCCGAGGCGCACATCCATCCGGAGCGGCTGGCGATCGTCGTGGTCGGCGACGCGGACGTCGTCGCGCGGGAGCTCGAGGCGGCCGACGTGGGGCCGGTGGAGATCGTCCGCGATCAGGGGCCGGAGGTCGCGGCGACCGGCGAGGTCGCCGAGGTGGACGAGGTGGGTCCGACGCCGGACGCCTGAGGCGGGTCGGGGGCGGCCCGACGCTGCGGTGCGCGCGCTGTTTCGTCCCTCCCGGCGGCCGCACCCGTACGCCGGGCGGGACGCATCCGACGCGCGGAAGCGACCAGGTCGCGAGATCGGGAGCCGGCCGCGGCTCGATGCCGGTGCGAGCCGAGGCCGACGCTGCGGGTCGACGCCGGACATGACGGGCACCGGCAGCGGCCAGGCGTGGCCTGCGAAACCTTTTCGCACCGGACCGCCTCAGAGTCGATAGCGGGCCGTCCCCGCGGACGGACCGCCGCACCCGTCATCGACCGCCGCCGCCCCCTCCGGCGGCCACGAAAGGACCACCGTGAACGACAGGCTGCCGCGCATCGCCCGCGGCTTCGGGATCTCCCTCGTCGCCCTCGTCCTCGTCGCCGGCGCCGCGTTCGCGGCCCAGGCGGTCACCGGAGCGGGCACGGGCGGGGACCGCGTCGAGGTCACCGCCGGTGCGAGCGCGGCCGCAGCCGCGACGGGCTTGCCGGAGGCATCGCAGGCCCCCGAGTCGGCCGAGCCGAGCGAGTCGGCCGAGGCGCAGGCGAGCGGTGCCGCGGCCGCGACGTCCGAGCCGAGCGAGCATGCCGCGACCGCCGGCTCGACGCAGAAGAGCGAGTCGGCCGATCCCAGCGAGGCCGCCGAGGCGATCTCAGTCGCCGGTGAGCGTGACGACGCTCGCGTCACCGTCGCCGCGGGCCAGTCCACGGAGCCCCGCGAGACCGCCGAGCCGAGCGAGCAGCCCGAGGCGCACCTGAGCGACGCAGCGTCGGCGTCGGCCGCCCCGACGGAGACCCCAGAGGCCAGCCAGGCGCCGGTGCCGACCCCCGCCAACGACCAGGCCGCCTCGCGCTGATCGACGATCGGCGCAGGACTCCCGGACGCTCGTTCGGGACGATGGAGCCAGCATGGACCTGCGGTGGACCGGGCATCATCCCCCTGGTGCCCGGTCGCCGTTCGTCCTGGCCGGGCCAGTGGAGCCGAACCGATCGACCGGGACCGTCACGCCGAGCTCGAGCCCGCTCCCAGCGAGGATGAAACCGCTCGTTTGGCCGTCGCTGCCGTCCTGGACGGCGACGCCGACGCCTTCCGCGTGCTCATCGAACGGGATGCCACGGCCGTTGTGCGTGCCTGCTACCGCGTCCTTGGCGACCCCCATGAGGCCGAGGACGCGGCCCAGGAGGCCTTCGTGAGCGCCTACCGCTCCCTCGCCACGTGGCGGGGCGACGGCCCGTTCGGTGCCTGGCTGACCCGGATCGCCGTCCGCATCGCCCTTCGGCAGGTCGGCCGCCGTCGACAGGTGAGCTGGATCGACCCGACGATGCCCGACGCCTTCGGCGCGGACGACGGTGCCGCGCCGGACGGCTCCCCGCGGCAGGCTGCGGGGGCCATCGCCACGGCTCCGGACCCGGCCTCCATCGCCCTCCGGTCGGAGCGCGCGGCACGGGTCCGCTCCGCTGTCGCGGCCCTCGACGAGCCGTACCGCGAGGTCGTCGCACTCCGCTTCTTCGCCGACCTGTCGCTCAACGAGATCGCTGCCCAGACCGGGCGGCCGCTCGGGACCGTCAAGACCCATCTGCACCGCGGGCTCGGCCGGCTCCGAGCCCTGCTGGAGGACCGGGCATGAGCGGCCGGCCCGAGTGGGGTGGCGGGGGCCGGTTCCGACCCGACGAGCTGGCCGGGCCGGACGGCGTGGCGGGTCTGGGGCCCGAGAGCGCCGATCTCGCCGGGGACGTGGAGGCCGCGCGCGAGCTGGAGTGGCTGGCCGGGGAAGGTGGCGTCGTGCCGTCGGCCGGCTTCGTCGACCGCATCAGCGCCGCGATCGCCGCCGAGCCTCGGCCGAGCCCTGCCGCCGCGGTCGGCCGAGCGGTCCGACGGCGGAGCGTCGGTGGCGTCCTGGCCGCCCTTGGGGATGCATGGCGCGTCGCCTGGAGCGGCGGCCGTCCCCTGGCGATGCGCGGCCAGGCTTTCGCCCTGGTCCTGGTCGTCGTCCTTGCGCTGGGGTCCATCGGGGGCGTCGCGGCGGTCGGCGGGCTGTCGCTGCTCGGCGGACCGGCAGCCACGGTGTCGCCCGCGGCGGCCTCGCCGTCCGCCACCGCCTCACCGAGCCCGAGCCCCACGCCCAGCGCGACCCCGAGCGAGAGCCCCGAGCCGAGCGAGAGCGTCGAGCCGAGCGGCTCCCCGGGCGCGTCCGAGTCGCCCGACCCCGCCGGGGCGGCCACGCCCGACGGCGCGGCGACGCCGCGACCCACCGCGCGGCCGACGACGCCGCCCGCGGCCACGGAGACGCCGCACCCCGAGACCCCCGGCCCGGGCCAGACGCCAGAGGCGGAGACCCCCGCCCCGACCCAGACGTCGGGCGGCTGAACGGCGGGCGCGACAGAGCGGACGTTACTGGACCAGCCCGACCCCTGAGAACTTGTAGAGGCTCCCCCCGCCGTAGGTCACGTTCATGGTGCCGCTGTTGCCGTTGACCTTGAACTCGTCGGCGATGACCTGGGTGTTCGAGTTGTAGCCGCCGTTGCCGTTGATCTGGACGTAGCCGGACGGCTCATAGATCGTGCCGTCGACGGTGATCGAAGCCCCGTTGCCGTTGATGAGCAGGTCGGCGGTGCGCGAGGCGAGCGGTGTCGCGGTCGGCGACATGGAGAGGGCGCGGTCCTGGAAGATGACGAGGCCATCCCAGACCGTGCCCTGCTCGAGTGGGTCGAGGCCGACGACCGTGCTCGCGCCCTGCATCGAGATCGGCTGCAGGCAGTCCACAGCCGGCGCCGGGGCCGTCCCCGCTGCACACTGACTGTGGAAGCTGGCGTCCTCGGTGTTGTAGAGCAGGACCCCGCCGGCCATGGGCGGCGCGGAACCGCCGGCGTTCACGGAGTACAGCGCGGCGCTGGTGCCGTTGGCCTGGAGGCCACCGCCGGCCAGGTAATAGATGCCCGGCTCGAGGAGCACCGTACCGCCCTGGACCTGGATCCCGCCCGGGTAGTAGCCGGGGAAGAGTCGCCAGGTCGTGCCCGCATAGCTCGAGGTGAACCTGCATGTCGCAGGGTTGGCGGCCGTGGCCTGGGCGAGTCCCCCCGGACACGCCGCTGGCACCGCCATGGCCGTGCCACCGACCTGTACGGCATTCGTCGGAGCGCCGGGCTGCGGTGGAGGCGGCAGGCTGGCGAGCGGGTCGGGGACGGTCTGGGCACCCTGCACCAGAGAGCAGTTCAGCTGGGCCTTGCCGCCCTGCTGGACAGTGCCGACGACGCTGCACTGGCCCTGTGGGACGGTCACTGTCACGTCCGCCTGGCCCGTGACCTGCATCGCCCCGACGCAGCTCGAATCGACCTGGATGTTGCCCCCGACGTTGAGCACCGCCTGGCCGCTGAACAACGCGGCCGGGCAGGCGGTGGGATCGAGGGCGAGGAACGAGTACGGCGCCGAGATGCCGCTCTGGTTGGCGGCGACCGCGGTCGTGCCGACCTTCCAACTGTTGATGCCCAGGGCGCCGGCGAAGATCGACTGCCGGCTCGATCCGATCTGCACCTCGACATAGCCGGACAGGCCGTCGAACGGGGAGTCGCTCCCCGGCGGGATCTTCACCGCCACGGTGATCCCGTTCTGGCCGTTCACGTACCCGTTCCGGGCGGCCGCGTCGACCGCGGCCTGGACGACCGCCGGGCAGTTCGAGGGGGTCGAGTTGGTCTGGCAGGAGCCCTGGGTGATGTACCTCGCGCCGGCGAGCGCTGCGGCGTCAGCCGCGTTCTGCTGGGCCCGGCGATCGACGAGTGCCTGGCCCACGTCGAAGACCATCGCCGCGATGCCCAGGAAGACGACGAGCCCGAAGGTGAAGAGGACGAGGGCCTGGCCCGATCGGCCCTGCCCGCGGTCAGTGGTTGATGACAAGGGTCGACTCTCCCTGGAGTGTGAACGGGGGAAGGGGCACGATGGCGGCGATGAGGGTCGAGTAGGTGAAGCTGACGTGGACGTAGACCGGCGAGCCTCGCTGGTCGTTGCCGGGGCCGAAGTCGTTCGAGGCGTTGGCGCAGGTCGCCGACGGCGCCCCGGCCGTGTTCCAGCAGCGCGTCACCGCCAGCGTCCCGTTGTCGACGATCCCGAACGCGTACTGCCGAACCGCGGCGGCGACCTTCGCGCCCGTCGGGTCGCACGGATTCGTGGCGCCGCCGGGCATGGGCCCACTCGGGCAGAGTGCCGCGCTGCCGTGGACGATCGCGTAGCGGGCACCCTCGCGAGCCGCGCCGTTGAGGACCTGGATGTAGTAGACGGCCCGACCGAACTCGATGATCGAGAACATGAGCAGGAAGAACAGCGGAGCGATGAAGGCGAACTCGACGAGAGCCTGACCTCTCGTACAGCTGTCCCGCCTCCCGCTCACGGCTATGGCCCGGCCGGCACGGGCAGTGCCGAGATGGCGAAGCGGCTGTCCCGCTCGAAGGTCAGGGCGGCGGGGATGAACGGGACCCGCAGGATCGCGTGGAACGTGTACGTCAGGCTCACGTGGACGATGCACGGCGGGTCGAGCCCCTGAGGGACGGGCGGCGCGGTGGGACAGCTGGCGTTGCGGTCCTGCCCTTCGATCGCGATCGGCGCGACCGAGGGGTTGCTGCAGGAGGAACCGTCCGCGGCGCCGACGTAGTCAGGCAGGCCGATGGCAGCGGTGCACGCCCGCCGGACCATCTCGGCCTCCGTCTGGGCGTAGTTCGTGTCGGTCCAGTTCGATTCCTGGAAGGCCCCGTAATCGGCGGCCTCGCGAGTGCCGGCCTCGACCTGGCCCATCGCCGTGTACAGGCGACCCAGGTCAGCTATCCCGATCGCCAGGAGCAGGAAGATGGGGACGACGATGGCGAATTCCGTCACGGCCTGGCCAGTCCGGGACCGCAGTGGCGGCGGGCTCGAACCGCGCGGCGAGCCGGGCGCCGTACTGCTGCGACGCCTTGGCCTTCGGGAGCGATGGAGCCAGGCCGTCACCTGCATCTCGGTACTTCCGTACTGTCCCCTGTCGGGCGATCGTACCAATCGAGACCTTGCGGTTCGACTTGCGCAAACCACCCATATCCGCCCTGCCGGTGCGGCGCGGCACCGTGAACCGCGGGCCGGTTTGCGAGGGGCCACGGCGGCGTCTACGCTGCGACCGTGATCGCCGTCGTCGCCCTGCCCGCCCTGCGCCCCGGTGACGGTGGCCCGGATCGCGCGGCCGGACTCGGTGCCGTCGCGGCGCGCGCGGCCGTCGAAGCGGGGGGCCGCGTCGAGCTGGTGGGCAAGATCGGCGACGACGGGGCGGGCGATGCGCTCGTGCTGGCGCTCGCCCGCGACGGGATCGGCCATGCCGCCCTTCAGCGCGATCCGGCCCACCCGACCCCGCTCGTGCAGCTGGCCGCCGCGGCGTCACCGGACGATGAGGTGGCTGACGAGACGTTGGGCCAGGTGCTGGTGGCAGGGACGGGCGAGCCGGGGGCCGAGCCGCCGGCCTCGGCCGCCGCGGGTCCTGGATCGCCCGTCGGCCCCGCGCTGCTCCCGAACGACGCCGGCGTCCGGCCCGGCCTGGATGGGCCCGACGTCGAGCTCGCCCTGCGCTACCTCGCCGACGTCCGCGTGGTGGTCGTCACCGAGCCGCTGGCCGGTGCGACGGCCGCGGCGGTCGCGGGGGCAGCGGCGTTCGGCGGCGCCCAGCTCGTCGCCGTCATCCCGGCCGGCTCGGAGCCCCCGGCACCGTTCGGCTCGGCCACCGTCCTCGAGGCGCCGGCCGACGACCCCGACGACAGGTTCGGCATCCTGCTCGGGACGTACGCGGCCGGCCTCGACGCCGGCTCGCCGCCGGAGCAGGCGTTCGAGCAGGCGGTCGTCCGGGCCGGCTGGGAGGCCGCCGGCGCCTGACCCGCGGCCGCGAGCCGCCGTCGATGGCGAGGTCCGGCGATCAGTGGCTGAAGGCTGCCCGCAGATCGAGCGGCGCCCGCTCCTCGGGGCTCAGGACGACCTGGAGGATCTGGGCGGCGAGATCCCAGTCCGAGCCACCGAGCGCCCGGAACGTCTGGGTGAGTCGTCGCGTCTCGTCGAGTGTGGCCAGTCCCTCCTGCTGCCGCTCGAGGAGGTGGAGCGCTTCGTGCGCGCCGGTCAGGTCGAGCCGCGCGGATCCCTCGAGGATCTCGGCCAGCGTCGCATAGAACTCGCCGCGGAAGGTCCACGGGTAGTACTCGCCGCAGACGACGCAGAAGTGGGGGACGTCGTAGGCCAGCGGGCGCGTCGCGCCGGGGATCGGGTACCCGCAGCCCGGGCAGGCGAGGATCGTGCCCGCGGCGCAGGTCGGGCAGGCGACGTCGGTGGTCGCGACGGCGAGCGGGTCGGCCCGGTTGGTCGCGGCACCGAGCGCGGCGGACGGCGGCAGGTCGGCGGCGACGAGGTGACCGTGCATGCAGACGCGCGCGACACGGCGGGGCGGCCGCGTCCGGTCGGCTGGGGTGGGGAGGCGGGTCGGGAACGAACCCAGCATCGTGGCGGGGAGTCTAGCATCGGCCGTCGCGAGCGCGACCGCGACCATCGGGCCGATCGGACTTGGTAGAGTCGGCCGAGTGAGCGACCTCAGCGAGACCGGCGGCCCGAGCGGCAGCGGGCGTCCCCCGCGCCAGCCCGGCAGCGATCCGTCCCAGCCCGGACCGCTCGACCGGCCGACGGCCATCCGGCTCCTCCAGGAGGCCGACCGCCTGCTCGGGGCCGGCGAGGCCGAATCGGCCGGCGGCCTGTACCGCCGCGTCTTCGGCCACGCCGAACGCGACGTCAGCGCAGCGGCGCTCCTCGGACTCGGCAACGTCCTGTTCCGCCTCGACGGCGACGAGGCGGCTGTGCCGATCTGGCGGCAGGTCCTCGAGCTCGGCGAGACGCCGTCCACGTACCCCGCCTGGCGCCAGCTCGCGGCGGCCCAGGTCCGCCTCGGCGACCTCGCGGGCGCCCTGCGCTCGTACCGGGAGGCCGAGCGCCGCGCGCCCGCGGAGGACCGGCCCGAGATCGCATCGCGCCTCGGCTGGCTGTCGAAGGAGACCGGCGATCGACGCGCCGCCGGCCGCTACTTCGCGCGAAGCCGTGCGACCGGGCCGACGCCCTGGCTGACGTGGCTCATCATCGCCGTCACGGTCGGCGTCTCGGTGACCGCCTGGGTCTCGCCCGACTGGCAGCAGATCTACGCGGCGCTCGAGTACACGAAGGCCGGCCTGGCCGCCGGCGAGTACTGGCGCCTCTTCACCGTCGTCCTCCTCCACTACCCGCTTCCGGAGGGCGCGGTCTTCGCCCTGATGCACCTTGGCTTCAACATGTACGCCCTGTTCCTGGTCGGCCCGCTGGTCGAGCGGCTGTACGGAGCCCGTATCTACGGCCTGATGTACCTCCTGGCGGCGGCCAGCGGATCCGTCGGCACGTTCCTGCTCGGCTCCGGCGAGGCCGGCGTCGGGGCGTCGGGGGCCATCTTCGGCCTGTTCGGCGTCCTGTTCGCAACGTCCCGCGCGCATCGGCCGGTCCTCGACCGGCGGAGCCAGGCGATGATGGGCCAGGTCGGGGGCATCATCGTCTTCAACCTGCTGCTCGGGTTCGGCCTCGGCGGCGGATTCATCGACAACTTCGCCCATCTCGGCGGGCTCGTCGCCGGCCTCTGGCTCGGCTTCATCCTGCCGCCGAGCCAGGTCCCCACGCTCGGCTCGCTCTGGCAGCAGCCGGGCGGCGCGGCGATCGCGCCGAGCCGGCCGATGGGGTCGAGCCTGCTGCTGCGCTCGCTCGGGGTGGTCGCCCTCGTCGTCGCCCTCGTCATCGGGATCGTCGTGGGCACCGACGCCCAGCGATCCGGGACGGTCGGCCAGAGCGGCGCGGCCGCCGCGGCGCGCGTTGTCGTGGCCGCGGCCGCGGCTCGAGCCGGCTGAACGGAGCCGCGGCGAACCCGACCGCGCGGCGCATCCGCGGGCATCTGACCGGAGGGACCCATCCGGCCAGGCTCCTCGGCCGAATGGAGGGGTGGCACGGCCGGTAACGGCCGACGAAGCCCCGCATCTCCCTCGCGGGGCGGACCCTCGGCCGGCCCGTCCCGCGGTCCCTGACGGCCCGCACCCTTCCTCCGGGTGCGGGCCGTCTGTCTATCGGCGCGTCCGCCGGGTCCGGGGATCAGGACGCGGGCAGCGGTCCGAAGACGACCTGCGGCCCCGGCGCGCCTGTCGCGCCCCCGGCCGCTTCGAGGGTGACCATCGCCGCGCTGCGGCCCGCGAGGTCGAGCCCGAACGACGCCACGAACGGCCCCGACCCGGCGAAGGGGTACGTTCCCAGGGCGTGGACACCGGCCGCGTCGGCGACCCAGAGCTGGTAGACGCGGCCCGGCGGCGTCGCGGGCAGGCCCTCGGCGACGAGGTACGCGCGGTCGGTCCCGGGCTCGTAGAGCACGGTCGCCGCGGCGGCGGGTGCCAGCGGCTCCGGGCCGAGTCGGGCGACGCGATGCCGCACGTCCACGGCGACGCTCGCGAGCCCGAGTGCTTCGCGCAACCGAGCCTCGGCGAGGCCGTCGGCGCCGGAGGCCGCCGCGGCGCGAGCGACGGCCACGGCCGCCTCGCGTCCCGCGAGCTCAGCCTGCGTCGTCGCGCGGAGCGCGGCGTCGCGCGCGGCGGCGAGCTCGGAGGAGGCGGTCACGTCGCGCAGGCCGAACCCGGCGACCGCGGCGACGAGGACCGCGGCCACCGCGAGCGGGAAGCGCCCCGGAAGGGACGCGCGGCGGAGCAGCCGCCCGGGCGATGCGGGCCGGGCCGACCCGCCACGCCGCGTCTGGTCGGCCCGCCCACGGTCGGCCGAGCGGATGGCAGCTCGGAGCTCAGCGAGGCCGCCGGCCGGTGCCGCTCGCGGTGGCGCGAGGAGGGCCAGCTCCGCGAGCGTCGCTTCGAGGTCGAGCGCGAGCGCCCGACAGGGCGAGCAGGCCGCGGCGTGGCGCCCGAACGCCAGACGCTCGGGGCCGTCGAGGTCCTCGAGCGCGTCGCCGGCGGCTAGGAGCTCGAGGTCGAGGTGGGCCACGGCTCGTCCGCCTCGTCCTCGGAGAGCGACGTGCCGAGCAGGTCGCGCAGCCGAAGGAGCGCCGTCCGGATGCGGGTCTTCGCGGTCCCGAGCGGGATGCCCAGCCGGTCCGCGACCTCGACGTGGGTCAGGCCGGCGAAGAAGGCAAGCTCCAGCGCCTCGCGCTGGGCCGGCGGGAGCTGCTCGATCGCGCCGCGCACGACGTCGCGGCGAAGGCGCAGCCAGGCTTCGTGGTCCACGTCGTCGGCGGCAGTCTCGCGCTCGAGATCCACGTCGGCCGTCCGCCGCCGCACGTTGGCCTCGCGGCGGACGAGGTCGATCGCCTTGTGCCGGGCGAGCGAGAAGAGCCACGGGCCGACGGCGCCCTTGGTCGGGTCGAAGCGTCCGGCATCCTTCCACAGGGCGAGGAAGACTTCCTGGACGACATCCTGGGCGAACCGCTCCGCGCGGGTGACCTGGTAGGCCAGTGAGTAGAGCGGGCCGCTGTAGCGGCCGTACAGCTCCTCGAGGGCGCGCTCGTCGCGGCCGGCGATGCGCGCGAGGAGGGCGGCTTCGTGCGCCCGCCGCTCGAGCTCCCCGGCGGTCCGGTCGTCCCCGGTCCGGACGTCCTCCTCCGACAAGCGGTGCTCCCTGGTCCGAGCGGCGGCGCCGGTGTCGGTGTGCGGTCCGGGCGTCCGGGAGCGCTCGGGCGGAGTGTACCAGCCGGTCGCTCGGATCCCGGGCAGGCGAGGCAGATCGAGGAGGGCATCCATGCCCCGTCCTTCGCGCGAGGGCGAGGCTCGGATGGGCCTCGCGGCGCCGTCCAGACCGCAGCGCTGGCGGCGCCGGCGCCGGCGGGGTCAGGGCGGGCGGTGTCAGCGCTGCCCGAGCTCGGGGTGCGCGCGGGCGAGGTCGAGCCAGCGGTAGAACTGGCGACGGGCCGAGCGGTCGCCCTGTGCGACGAGGGTGGGCGGCTCGCCGTGGCGGACGAGGGGCAGGTCGAGGCGACGGGCCGCCCGGAGGGCGGGCCCCGAGGGCTCGGACGGCACCGTCGGGGGCGCGTCGCCCGTGTCGTCGCGGCGCGCGTCGTCGTCCAGCCCGGTTCGTTCCACGCCGAGGCGGATGACCACGCTGAGCCAGAGGTCGAGCCAGGCGGCCTCGACGAAGCGCTCGTCCAGGACCCCGGGCCGGGCGGCATCGTCCCGCCGAACGGCGAGCCACGAACCCTCGATGGCGAGGGGATCGGGCGCCAGCGTCGGCTCGACGTGGCGGAGGTCGGCGCTCGCCAGGCCGAGGTCGCCGGCGACCGCGACGGCCGGGTCCGCAAGCGCCCCGGCGAGCGGGCTGACGGCGTCGCCCGTCGGCTCGACCGACGGGTCGGCGAAGACGACGATCCGCCCCGTCGCCCGGCGCAGGCCCGCCGCGAGCGAGGCCGCGCGGCCGAGTGGCGCCGCCAGGCGCACGACCTCGAGGTCCGCGGCGTGGTCGGCCGGCAGCGTCAGCCTGGCGGGCTCGCCAACGGCCGCGGCGGCCGCGACCACGACGACCTGGATGTCCGGCCGACCCGCCTGTCGGACGGCGGCGAGCAGGCGCCCGAGACCGTCGTCGGGCTGCCCGACGACCACGAGGAGGGTCGCCGCGGCGGTCGCCGGGTCGTCGAGCCGGGAGGGGACCGAGGCGGGCGAGCCGTAGTGGACGACCCCGTCGATCATCACGTCCGCGGGGACGGCCCGCTCGAGGGTGGTGTGGGTGCCGTGGTCGACGGGCCGCCAGCCAGCCGCCTCGATCTCGGTCCGGAGGGCGTCGGCGGTGGCGAAGTCGCGGGCGGCCCGGGCCGCAGACCGCCGCCGGACGAGGTCGAGCAGCGCCTCGGGCGGGCGCTCCGGATCGTGGGTCACGCGGCGAGTCTAGATGGTCGGCGTCGAGGGGAGGGGCGCGCCCGATGGGAGGGTCGGCAGCACGACGGTGACGCGCGCCCCCCGCGGAGCGACGTTCTCGGCGATCGCGTCGCCGCCGTGCGCCCGGGCCAGCTCGCGGACGATCGCCAGGCCGAGGCCGCTGCCCGGGCCCGAACGCGCCGGGTCGGCGCGGTAGAACCGCTCGAAGACGCGTGGCGCACTGCCCGGCGGGAAGCCGGGTCCGTCGTCGGTGACGCTGAAGGCGACGCGCGAGGGCTCGCCGGCCGCGGCGGGGAGTGCCCCCGCCGCCAGCCAGACGTGGCCGCCGCCCGCCGCGGGCTCGGTGCCGAGCGACGCGAGCGCGTTGTCGACGAGGTTCGCCAGCATCCGCTCGATGGCGAGCCGATCGGCGGCCAGCCGGAGGGGCGCCCCGTCGCTCGGCAGCGCCTCGACCGTCACGCCGCGCGCCGCCGCCCGAGGCGCGAAGCGCTCGGCGGTCGCCGCGACGAGCGCGTGGGCGTCGAGCTCCTCTGGCCGCAGCCCGGCAGGCCCCGCCCGCAGTCGCTCCATCGCCGCGAGCTCGCCGACGAGCCGTTCCAGTCGCTCCGTCTCCTCGACGATGGCCCGCGCGGCGCGCTCGCGGGCCTCGCCGCTCGCGGTCCCGTCGGCGAGGGCGGTCGCGAAGCCGCCGATGACGGTGAGCGGCGTGCGCAGGTCGTGCCGCAGGTTCGCCAGCAGCTCGCCCTCGCGCTGACGGCTCGCGGCCAGCTCCGCGCGCATCGAGTTGAACCGCTCCGTCAGCTCGCGGACCTCGGCCGGCCCCTGGATCGGCAGCGGAGGGGTCGCCGCGCCGCCGGGCGCGGCGGGGACCTCGGCCGTGGCCGTCGCCATGCGGTCGAGTGGCCGGACGACCGATCGGACGAGCAGCCAGCCGATGGGCAGGCCCACGAGCAGGAGGACGAGGGCCACGGCCGGCAGCGTCGTCAGCAGGTCGCTGAGCGCCTGAGCGCGGGAGCGGTCAGGGGTCGCGACGGCGAGGGCGCGGGGCCCGACGCCGGCCGCCGGCCGCAGGATCGTCACGGCATAGTCGTAGGCGGTCCCATCGGGCGCGGCGAACGTCCCCTTGTGCGTCGCGCCGCGCGCTCCGGAGAGGTCCAGGCGGGGGCTGCCGAGGGCGAGCGGCGCGTCGCCCTCCAACGACGTGATCGACCCATCGGCCAGGACGAGGCCGACCGAGATGTCGCGCTGGGCCAGGCCGTCGCGGATCGCCAGGAGCGTCTCCTGGGCGTTCGCGGAGACGAGGGCACGCGTCCGCTGGATGGCGAGCCCGACCGAGACGTTGGCGAGGGCGTCCTGGCTGGACGCCTGGTGGAGCCCGCGCAGGACGACGAAGAGAGTGCCGCCGACGGCGACGAGGACCGCCAGCGACAGGCCGGCGAAGGCGAGGGCGATCCGCCCGCCGAGCCCGCGCGGCACGTTCGCTCGCCCCGGCGCGTCAGGCCGGCTGCTCGCCGCGCGGCGCGGCGGGCAGCGCCTGGCGGGGCGGCGGCACGAGCCGATAGCCGAGCCCGCGGACGGTCTCGATGGGCGGCCCGTCGTCACCGAGCTTCTTGCGGACCTCGGCGACGTGGACGTCGACCGTCCGCGTCTCGCCCGGGAAGTCGGTCCCCCAGACGCCCTCGAGCAGCGCATCGCGGGTCAGGACGACGCCGGGGTCGCGGGCCAGGGCAGCCAGCAGGTCGAACTCGCGGGCGCGAAGCTCCAGGCGTCGCTCGCCGACCGTGGCCTCGCGCCGCCGCGGGTCGATGCGGAGGCTGCCGACCTCGATCGGGCGCCCGCCGCGGGCGGTCGCCTCGGTCCGCCGCAGGATCGCCTTGACCCGGGCGACCAGCGTCCGCGGGTTGAACGGCTTGGTGACGTAATCGTCGGCGCCGAGCTCGAGGCCGACGATCGCGTCGACGTCGTCCGCCCGCGCGGTCAGCATGAGGATCGGCGTGTCACCCCGCCGCCGCAGCTCGCGGCAGACCTCGAACCCGTCGACCTTGGGCAGCATCAGGTCGAGGATCACGAGGTCCGGGTCGTGGCGCCGCTGGAGGACGAGGGCCTCCTCGCCGTCGCCCGCGGCGATGATGCCGAAGCCTTCCTGCTCGAGGTACAGGCGGAGCAACTCGACGATGTTGCGCTCGTCGTCGACGACGAGGATGGTCTTCACGGGCCGGAGGATACGTCGCGCCCGGGACCGTCGTGACCGGCCGTGTAAGCGGCGTGTAAGGCTGCGGATCGGCGGGGACGGAACGCGGCGGTCAGCGCAGGACGCCGCGCAGCGCGGAGGGGCGGTCGGAGCGAGGCGGGGCCGGGAGGATGCGCAGTCGCGGCCCGAGCGGCCGGCGGAGCCGCAGCTCTCGGTGCGGGCCCGCACCGCGGAATCCCGGGGCCGATGGACAGGGCGATCGGCGCGCGCCTATGCTGCTCGGGCCGGCGCGACCGCCGGGGGAATCATCCGAGGGCCATCGCCCACGTCACGGGCGGCGGCCCTCGTCGTCTGTCCGGGCCCGCTCCTCAGCGCGAGGCCCCGTGGCTGCCCTTCGTCGCCTCACCATGCACCGCGTGGACCGGCCGCCGCGCGTCCTCGTGGCTGCCCGGTCGTCCGTCGTGCGCGCCGCGATCCTGGTCCTCCCGTGCTTCGTGCCGGCGCCGTCCGCGGGCCTGGCCCCCCTTCGACCCGCCTCGCCCGCTGGCGCGACCGGCGTCGCGGGCCGGCTCCTCGCGGAGCGGCGCCGGCTCGACGAAGATCCGGAGGTCGCCGCGGACCTCCATCGCCTCGACCGCCACGCCGGAGGCGGTCCGCTCGAAGCGCAGGTCCGCCTCCGCCTGGCCGACCCGCAACCCGTGCAGCTCCAGCGAATCGACGAAGCCGGGCAGGGCCGGCCGGGCGATGCGCAGCTGGTGGTCGAAGGCCCGAGCCTCCACGCCGAGCATCGTCATGAGCAGGTACGGGACGGCGCCGGCGGCCCAGGCCTGGGGGTGGCAGGCGACCGGGTAGTGCACCGGCACGGCGAAGCGGGAGCGATCGTAGCCGGCGAAGACCTCCGGCAGGCGGTACTCCGGGAACCGCGCGGCCGCCTCGATGATGCCGCTGGCGATGCGGTCCGCCTCGTCGTCGAAGCCGTAGCGCCGGAGCCCGGCCGCCACGAGGGCGTTGTCGTGCGGCCAGACCGTCCCGAGGTGATAGCCGATCGGGTTGTAGCGCCGTTCGTCGACCGACAGGGTCCGGACGCCCCAGCCCGAGAACATCGAGTCGGCCATCAGGCTGTCGCGGACGCCGGCCGCCCGGGCGGGCGAGGCGATGCCGCCCCAGAGGGCCTGCCCGGGGTTGGAGCTGACCACCTCGGCCGGCTTGCCGTCGCGCTGCAGGGCGAGCGCGTACGTCCCCCGCCCCTCCATCCAGAAACGGTCCTCGAAGCGCTGGCGGAGCTGCTGGGCCTCCTTGCGCAGCCGCTCGGCCTTCGCCCCGTCGCCGGCCCGGCCGTACAGGGCGGCCAGCTCGTGCTTCGCGGCGTAGACGTAGCCCTGGACCTCGACGAGGGCGATCGGCGGCGTCGCGAGCGAGCCGTCGGCGTTGGCGATCGCGTCGCCGGAGTCCTTCCAGCCCTGATTGACGAGGCCGCGGCCGGTCGAGCTCGCGTAGTCGGTGAACCCGTCGGCGTCCGAGTCGCCGTAGCCGTCGATCCAGTCGAGCGCCCGGTCGACGTGCTCGCGCAGCTCGTGGAACAGGTCGAGGCTGCCAGTCCACGTCGCGTGGCGGGCGAAGAGGAGGCAGAACAGCGGGGTCGCGTCGACGGTCCCGTAGAACGGCGTGTGGGGGATGGCGCCGAGGGCGGCGAGCTCGCCGACCCGCAGCTCGTGGAGGATCTTGCCCGGCTGCTCCTCGCGGTAGTCGTCGACCTGGCTGCCCTGGCGGCTGGCCAGGACGCGCAGCGTCTGCTCCGCGATCCACGGGTCGTAGGGCAGCATCTCGACGGCGGTCAGCAGGCTGTCGCGACCGAACAGGGTGCCGAACCAGGGCAGGCCGGCGGCAAAGTACTCCTGGCCCGATTCCTCGCTGCGGAGCACGCGCAGGTCCTCGAGCGAGCGCCGGAGGATGCCCTCCAGGAGGAGGCTGTTCGAGCGCACCTCGGTCGGCCGAACCTCCGTCCGCGAGCCGCCGCCGTGCCGGGCGCCGGTGTGGGTGGGCCGCGGATGGTCGACGGCCTTGGTCGCCTCGGCGTCCCTGCCGCTCGAGGCGGTCCGGCCGTCGCCGCGCTGCTCGCCGTTGCGGAGCGGCCGCATGACGACCTGGAGGCCGATCGCGATCTGCTGGGTCTCGCGCGGATCCAGGTCCACCTCGAAGCTGGCCTGCTCGCCGTCGCGGTGCGTCGGCGCAGGGTCGAAGGTGACTTCGAGCCGCCGCTCCCGATCGTCGGCCCCGTCGTAGGCGAACACGAGGCGCCCGTCCCGCCAGGCCGGCGGATGCAGCCGGCCGGGCTCCTCGTCGAGGAGGCCGCGGATGTCGAAGATGTCCTCGAAGCGCGCGTCGAGGTGCAGGCCGAGGGTGAACCGCGAGCGCTCCAGGCTGAAGTTCTCGAGGGCGATCGTGTCCTGCAGGCGGAGGCGGCCGCCGTCGAGCGCTCGGGTCCAGGTGAGCCCGACGCGCTCCTTGGGCAGCGTCCGCCCGTCCCCGGCGCGGATGTCCGGGTTCGTCAGCTCGATCACGGCGGTGTCGCCCTGCCCGGCCGACGAGGCGAGGCGGTCGCCGACGTCGCCCTCGATGCGCAGCTCGTAGCCCCGCAGGAAGCGGCAATCCGCGTGGTACAGGCCGTAGCCGTGATCGCCGTCGACCGGGACGTCGCCGTCCGGCTTGCACAGGAAGAAGATGTCGCCGGACTTGATGACCAGGGCGTCGGCGATGCCGTGGACGACCGATGAGGTGCCCTGGGTGAGGACGCGCTGCTTGCGCTCGTGCTGCCCCTCGCTCGACGCCGGCCGGCCCGGCTTGGCCCGCTGCGCCCGCTCCGCGGGCTGCCCGTCGCGAGGGGCTGATCGCTCTTCGTCGGCGGCGGGACGTGACTCGGCGTGGGACGTTCGGCTGGGCATCGGAGCCTCCGGGACGGTGTGGGAGCGCGGGATGGGGGAGCGCGGGATGGGAGAGCGCGGGATGGCGAGCTCCGGTGTACGCCGAGCGGCGCTGTGCCGACGTGAGCGCCCGCCGGCCCCGGGTGTCGGGCGCATCGCATCGCTTGCCCTCCGGCAAGCCCTTGCAGTGACGGGCCGCGGACCGCGACCGCGCCGGTGGCGGCGCTTCGATGCGCTACCATCGGCGGCCCGGGCCGCACGTGCGGAGCGACGTGGAGGAGCGTCGCGGCGGGCAGCCCGCGCTCGGAGCCCTCATGTTCGCCACGCTCGTCGGGGCCTACCCCCGGACCCCGCTCCCCGGCCGACCGTTCCGCCTCCGGGCGGCCTACGGCCAGCTGGAGCGCGGCGAGACCGACGCGGCCGCGTTCCGGGCTGTCCAGGACGAGGTGGTCCGCGAGGTCGTCGCCGAGCAGGAGGCGGCCGGCCTCGAGCCGCTGACCGATGGCCAGGTCCGCTGGGAGGACGCCCAGACGCCGTTCGCCCGCGCCCTCGACGGCTTCGAGATCACCGGCCTGCTCCGCTACTTCGACACCAACACCTACTACCGCCAGCCGCGGGCCGTCGCCGAGCCGCGCTGGACCCGCCCGATCACGGTCGACGACTGGCGCTTCGCCTCCTCCTGCACCGAGCGGGCCGTCAAGCAGTGCGTCACCGGGCCGTACACGCTGGCCCGCCTCTCCGACCCCGGCGAGGTCGGACGCGAGCGCCTCACCCTGGCCCTGGCCGAGGCGCTCAACCAGGAGCTGCGGGCGCTCGCCGGGGCCGGCTGCCCGCTCGTCCAGGTCGACGAGAACGCGGCCATCCTCATCGGCGACGACGAGGCGGAGCGGCGGCTCTTCCGCGACGCCCAGCGCCGCCTGCTCGACGGCGTGACGGGCACTCACCGCTCGCTCGCCATCACCATGGGCAGCGCGCACGAGGCGGGGCCCGAAACGATCTTCGATGCTCCATACGACAGCTACCTCTTCGACCTGTGCGCCGGGCCCGACGCCTGGTATCTCATCGCCCAGGCGCCGGGCGAGCGGGGCGTCATCGCGGGCGCCGTCGACGCCCGCACGACGCGGCCCGACACGAAGGAGGTCGTCCTCTGGGCGGCCCTCTACGCGGCCTCGACGCAGGGCCGCGGCAAGGAGCGCGTCGGCCTCTCGCCCTCGACGGGCCTGGAGTACCTGCCGCGCGACCGCGCCAGGGCGAAGATCGAGCTGCTCGGGGAGACCGCACGCCTGGCCGCGCTGCCGGCCGGCGAGGAGCTCGCCCGCCAGCTCGACCCCCGGGCGCTCGGGATCCGGGCGGCCGCTTTCGGCCGGGCGATGGGCGGGGGAGGCGGCGCGGGCCAGGCGGCCGGGATCGCCACGGTGGAGTCGCCCGCCGAGGGGCCAGTCGAGGCGTCGGGCCCGGCGAGCGAGGAGGACGCCCGATGAACGGCCTCTGGACGACCTCGGTCGGTTCCTTCCCCAAGCCGCCCGAGCTGCTGCGGGCCCGGACCGAGCACGCGGCCGGCCGCCTCTCGGACGAGCAGCTGGCCGCCCTGGAGCGCGCGGCCACCGAGCGCTGGATCCGCTTCCAGGAGTCGATCGGCGTCGACGTCCTCGTCGACGGCGAGATGTACCGCGGCGACATGGCGACGTACTTCGCCGAGGAACTGGCCGGCTTCGAGATCGGCGGCCTCGTCCGCAGCTACGGCAACCGCTACTACCGCAAGCCGATCGCCACGGGCGAGGTCAGCCGAACGCACCCCATCACGGTCGACGCCTGGCGCTTCGCCCAGTCGCTCACCGACCGGCCGGTGAAGGGGATGCTGACCGGGCCGTACACGATCGCCGACTGGAGCTTCGACGAGCACTACGACTCGCGCCGGGCGTTCGTCCTGGACCTGGCCCGGGCGATCCACGAGGAGGCGCTGGACCTGGCGGCGGCGGGGGCCCGCTTCATCCAGGTCGACGAGCCCGCGGCGTCTGCGCGGATGGACGAGCTGCCCCTGGTGGCCGAGGCGATGGCCATCGTCGGTGACGGCCTCGAGGCCCACCTCGTCACCCACATCTGCTATGGCGACTTCGCCCAGGCGTATCCCGGTCTCCTCGACATCCCGGTCGACCAGGTCGACCTCGAGCTGTCGAACTCCGGCTTCGAGCTGCTCGAGCGCTTCCGCCAGGTGCCGTTCCCGAAAGCCATCGGCCTGGGTGTGGTCGATGTCCACAGCCATCGCGTCGAGACCGTCGACGAGGTCGTCGCCGGCATCGAGCGGGCGCTGGACGTCCTGCCGGCGGAGCGGGTCTTCGTCGACCCCGACTGCGGGCTCAAGACCCGGACGGTCGAGGAGGCCGAGGCCAAGATGCGGGTCATCGTCGAGGCCGTCCGGCGGGTCCGCGAGGCGCGGGGGATCGGCGACGCACTGCCGCCGGCGGGCCCGACGCCCGGCCGCCGCCTCGGCGCGCCGGTGGTCGGCTGAGCGGCTGAGCGGCTGAGATGGCCAGCACCCCGCCCGCCTCATCGGCCTCGCTGCCCGCCGACCCGCTGCGTCCCTCCGCCCAGGTCGCGCTCGCCGCGTGGGCCGAGCGCGTCCGCGCCGAGCGGGCGCAGGTCGAGCGCGTCCGCGAGGAGCCCGAGCACGGCGACTTCTACGCCGCCGCGACGGGCCGGTTCCGGGCCGAGCCGCGCCGCCGCGACGACCCGGGTCTCGACGCGCTGCTCGCCCTTGCCCGTCCCGGCGACCGGTGGCTGGACGTCGGGGCGGGCGCCGGTCGCTACGCCCTGCCGCTCGCGCTCGCCGTCGGGGCGTCCGGCGAGGTCGTGGCCGTCGATCCCTCGCCTGGCATGCTGGCCGCGCTGCGCGAGGGGATGACCGAGCACGGCATCGGCAACGTCCGCGTCGTGGAAGGGCGCTGGCCGGACGAGCTGCCGCCCGAGGTTCGCGGCGTGCGCGTTGACGCAAGCCTCGTCGCCAACGTCGGGTACGACATCGAAGCGATCGGCCCGTTCCTCGACGCCCTGGAGGCCGCGACGGACCGGCTCTGCGTGGCGGTGATGGCCGAACGGGCGCCGTCCTCGGCGGTCGACGCGCTCTGGCCGGCGATCGTCGGCGAGCCCCGCCTGCCGCTGCCCGCGCTGGCCGAGTTCGAAGCCCTGCTCCTCGCCCGCGGCCGCCTCTTCGACGTCACCCTCGTCGAGCGCAGCGCGCCGGCGTTCGCGGGCATGGACGACGTCGTCGCCTTCGTCCGCCGCCAGCTCTGGGTCAGGCCCGGCAGCGAGCGGGACGCCCGGCTCCAGACGGCGCTGCCCGCCCACCTGGAGTCCCGCGACGGCGGCTACGTCCTGCCCGGGGCGCCCCGCCGGAGCGGCATCGTCGCCTGGGCGCCTCGCCAGCCGGCGGCCTGAGCGTGCACCTCGAAGGGACGCTCGAGGTCGCCGCGTCCCGCGACCGCGTCCAGGCGTTCTTGGCGGACCCTCGCAACGTCGCGTCCTGCGTGCCCGGCTCGCCGCCCGTCGAGCAGCTGGACGCGACCCATTACCGGACCGCGGCGACGGTCGGCAGCGGCTTCCTGCGCACGAAGGCCAGCCTCGAGCTCGCCTACGAGACGGCGGCACCCGAGCGGACGACCGTGCTGGCCCACGGCGCGGCGGCCGGCGGGACGGTCGAGGCGACGCTCACCTGGGCCCTCAGCGAGCCCGAGCCGGTGCGGACGCTCGTCGCCTGGTCGGCCGAGGTCACCCTCGGCGGCGTCCTCGCCAGCTTCGCCTCGGGCCTCGAGGCGCCCCTGCGGGCCCAGCTCGAGCGTGTCCTGGCCTGCGTCCGGGCGCGCCTCGAGTCGGCCGCCTGACCCGCCGACGAGCCGCGACGTCGCCGTGGAGGTCCTGAGCCGGGCCGTCGGGCCCCTCGCCACGAACGTCCATATCGTGGCCGACCCGGCGTCGCGCGAGGCGATCGCCATCGACACCGCGACGCCGTGCCTCGACCACGTCGCCGGCGACCTGCTCGCCCGCGGCTGGCGCCTCCGGCTCATCGTCTCGAGCCACGGTCACTGGGACCACATCGGCGACAACGCGCCGCTGCAGGCCTGGTCACGCGAGCAGCTGACCCACCTCGCCGAGCACGGGCACCTCGTCGGCGGGATGGGGCAGTGGAGCGCGAAGGAGTGGGGGACGGCCGGCGCCGGCGAGGAGGCCGAGGCCGCAGACGAGGATGCCGAGGCCGCGATCGCCTGCCATCCGCTCGACCGGGACCGGCTCATCCATCCCCAGCCGCTCTTCGCGCCGTTCGAGATCCCGCCATCGGTGCCCGCCGTCGAGCTCGCCGAGGGTGGCCGTGTCCGGGTGGGCGCCGTCGACCTCGAGGTGCTCCACACGCCGGGCCACACCGAGGGCTCCGTCTGCCTCTACGCCGCCGACGACGGCCTCCTGTTCAGCGGCGACACCCTGTTCCGGGCGGGCTGGGGCCGGACCGATCTGCCCGGCGGCTCGGCCGAGGCGATGGCCGAGTCGCTCGCCCGCCTGGCGGCCCTGCCGGACCACGTTCGGGTCCTGCCCGGGCACGGGCCGAGCACGACGATCGGCGCGGAGCGCGCCCTCCTCGAGCTCGTCAGGGAGCGCGGCCGCCTGCCGCTCTAGCCATCCCCCGCGGCGGACCCACGAGACGGCGTTCAGCCGCCGCGGGTGTACGTCACGGTGAGGGTCGCCGTCGCGAGGGTGGCGCCGCGCGCCGCGGCCCGGACCTCATCGGCCGAGGGCGCGCCGGCCAGCTCGAGCGGTGCCGAGAGCGCGTAGAGCGTGAACACGTAGCGGTGTGTGCCGGACGGCGGGCAGGGGCCGCCGTAGCCGATCCGGCCGAAGCCGTTGCGGCCCTGGGGGGGCGCATCCGGGGAGCTGCCGACGGCCTCGGACAGGCTGCCGGTCGCCGAACCGGTCAGGTTGTAGGTGACCCAGTGGACGAAGCCGCGCGCGTCCGGGTCGTCCACGATCAGCGCGAAGTTCGCGGTCTCCGGAGGGGCGTCCCGCCAGGAGAGAGCGGGCGAGACGTTGTCCCCGTCGCAGGTGAAGCGGCGCGGGATGGAGCCGCCCTCGGCGAACTCGGGGCTGGTCAGGCTGAAGGTCATGGTGGGCTCCCTGGCTGGGGTCTGGCTGGCCGGTGCGGTCGGCGAGCAGCCGGCGAGCGACATGCCGAGCGAGCCGAGGCACGCGACGAGGCACGTCACGACGAGGCGGACGCGCACCGGCAGGGACCGCACCCCCGGATTCTGGGCGCACGGCGCAACGAGCGCGCGTCCTGTGACAGCGGCGGCCTCGCGAGGCCGC
>DASVYJ010000051.1:0-44763 GCA_036392215.1 Candidatus Limnocylindrales bacterium
AGGGGGCGAGGCGGCGGCCGCGCCGCCGGCTGCCGCGCCGCCGACGCCAGCGCCGCAGTCGCGCCTCTCGCCGTTCGCCGGCCGTGTCGGCAGCGTCTTCGCGACCCGTGTCATCCAGTTCGGCCTGACGCTCCTCACGACGTTCCTGGTCGCCCGCCTGCTGGGGCCCGACGGGAAGGGCGTCTACTCGCTCGTCCTGCTCATGCTGACGACCCTCTTCGCCCTGGGTCAGTTCGGCCTGCCGTCGGCGACGGTCTTCTTCTCCGGCCGGGGCCGCTCGATGGCCTCCCTCCAGCGGTTGGCCCTCACCCTGACGGTGGCCGCCTCGGCGGTCCTCGTCGTGATCGCCCTGCTCCTCCTGCCGTCGCTCGAGCAGAACCTGCTGCGGGCGGCGCCCGACGACCTGCTCCGGCTGGTCCTGCTCGGTGTGCCCCTCCAGTTCGCCTCGGCGCTGGCCGGCTCGATCCTCTACGGCCGCCAGCGCATCCGAACCTACAACCTGATCCTCATCGGGCAGACGGCGGCCCTGCTCGTGCTCTCCGTCGTCCTCGTCGGCGTGCTCCGGCTCGGTCCGCGCGGCGCCGTCGTTGCCTATCTCGTGACGAACCTGGCCTCCACCACCGCCGTGATCTGGGAGGTCCGCCGCGCGGCGGCCGACGAGCGGGCGAGCGACGCGGGCCGGGCGCCGGTGGGCGCGGCCGAGTTCCTGCGCTACGGCGCCCAGCTCTACCCGGCCAACGTGACGAGCTTCTTCAACTACCGGGCCGACGTCTTCCTGCTGAGCTGGCTGCTGGTCGCCCCGCCCGGCCAGCCCGACGCGGTGCGGGTGGCCATCGGCCTCTACTCGTTGGCCGTGAACTTCGCCGAGGTCACCTTCTACGTGCCCGATTCGGTGAGCACGATCTTCTACCCGCGGGTCGCGGCATCGGACCGGGCCGAGGCGGACCGGAGCGTGGCCGGGGTGACCCGGGCGGCGATGCTGGCGACCCTGGCGGCCGCGGCGGCGATCGTGCCGGCTGCCTTCGTGATGGTCGAGCTGTTCCTGCGCGCCTACCGCGACAGCCTGCCGGCGATGCTCATCCTCATGCCGGCGATCCTCGGCCTGAGCCTCTCCAAGGTCCTGGCCAGCTACGTCTCCGGGCTCGGCTCGCCGCTCCCCGTGGCCGCCGCCGCGAGCACGGCGATGGTCGTGAACATCGGGGCGAACCTCCTGCTGATCCCGGTCTGGGGGATCTACGGCGCGGCGACCGCCTCGCTCATCTCGTACTCGATCCACGCCGCGATCATGGTGACCATCGCCCGCCACTACAGCCGCCTGCCCCTGCGGGCCTTCCTCCTGCCCACGACCGACGACGCGCGCCGGCTGTCGGGCGCCGTCCTCGGGGCGCTGCAGGGCGCCGCCGCGGCCGTGCGTCGCTGAGGCGTCGGGCGTGGCTCGGCGCCGGATCCTGCTCCTGACGCCGTGGTACCCCTCGCCCGGGCAGCCTGCCGCCGGGCTCTTCGTCCGGCGCCAGGCGGAGGCCCTCGCGGCGCGCTTCGACGTCGCGGTCCTGGTCGCCCCGCTCCTGGGCGCCGGGCGCCTGCTGGGCCGCCGACCGGCCGACCCTGCGGCGGTGCAGGTCGAGGAGGCCGGCGTCGCCGTCCTCCACCGGCCGGTCGTGGCGCCCGTGCCCCGGTCCTGGTGGCTCGCCCAACCGCTGGTCGACCGGGCTGTGCGAGCCGGTGCGGTGGAGCTCGAAGCCGCCGGCGGCCGCTTCGATCTCGTCCACGCCCACGTGACCCTGCCGAGCGGACCTGCGGCCGTCGCCCTGGGCCGGCGGCTCGGCGTGCCGGTCATCCTGACCGAGCATGCCTCGGACTTCGCGATGCATCTCGACGGGCCGGGCAAGCGCCGACTGGCCCGGGCGGCCCTGCGGGCCGTGAACGCGGTCCTGGCCGTCTCGCCGTCGCTGGCGGAGGCGATCCGGGCGTTCGAGCCGTCGATCGCGCCGCGCATCGTCCCGAACGTCGTCCCGACGGGCTTCTTCTCCCCGGCGCAGGAGGGACCGCCCGCCGCCCCGTCCGCGCCGCCCGGCCGGGCGCGCCTGCTGTCGGTCGGGCTCTTCACGCCCCGCAAGGGATTCGCCGACCTGGTGCGGGCGGCGGCCCGGCTCGTCGAGGCGGGGCGCGACGTCGAGCTCGTGCTGGCCGGCGACGGACCGGAGCGCACGCCCCTCGAGGCGCTCGCGGCGAAGCTCCTGCCGGGCCGCGTCCGATTCCCGGGCCTCCTGGAGCCCCAGGCCGTCCGTGACGCGATGCGCTGGTGCGACGTCTTCGTGCTGGCCAGCCGCCGCGAGAGCTTCGGCGTCGTCCTGGCCGAGGCGATGGCCTGCGGCCGGCCCGTCGTCGCGACGCGGAGCGGCGGGCCGGAGTGGGTGGTCGAGCCCGGCACGGGCCTGCTGGTGGCGCCGGGCGACGTGGCGGAGCTCGCGCGGGCGATCGGCTCGGTGCTCGACGGCGGGACCGGGCTCGACGCGGACGTGATCCGGGCCCGGGCCGTGGCGCGCTTCGGCGAGGCCGCCTTCCTCGAGGCGGTCGGCGCGGTCTACGAGGCGGCCTGGTCGGACGGGGCCGGGGGCACGTCGCCCGGCAGGATATCGGCCGACGCGGCGAGCGGCGCGAACGGCGGGCAGATGCCGGCGTAGTCGCCGAGCAGGCGGCGGGCGATGGCCGACGCCGCATGCTGGGCCCGGACCCAGGCCGCGGCCGCGTCGCCCAGCTCGCGCCGGGCGGCCTCGTCGTCGAGCAGCCGGCAGGCGGAGGCCGCCGCGCTCGTCGGATCGCCGGCCGGCGCGAGCGGCGGCGGGACGGGGTATGCAGCGCCCTGGTGGAACGCGGTCAGGACGGGCACCCCGCAGGCGAGCGCCTCCAGCTCGTAGTTGCCCATCGCCCCGACGAGAGCCTGGCCGACCGCGACGCGATGGTCCTGGTAGACGGCAGGCAGGACGTCGCGGCTCGCCGGCGGCAGGAGCCGGGCGCTCGGCCCGGCGACGCGCATGAGGTCGGCCACGCCGCGGCCCTGGTCGATGACGGTGATGCTCGTCGAGGGCCGTGCGGCGACGATCGAGGCCACCGTCTCGACGATCCGGTCGAGGCCCTTGATCGGGTCGAGGCGGACCCCGACGAGCAGGTCGCGCGTCGGCGCCGCCGCGCGCGGCGCGAACGCCTCGACGTCGATCGGGTTCGGCAGGAAGCGGGCGTCCGGCCGGAAGGCGCGGACGTCGGGCAGCAGGTCGGGCGTCGCGACGTAGACGAGGGCCGCCGCGCGCAGCAGCGGCCCGATCTCGCGGCCCCAGGCCGAGCCGGGCCGCACGCCGCGGACGTCGCTGCCGTGGCAGTGCAGGACGTAGGGCCGGCCGGCCAGCGGTCCCACGATGCCGAGCCGGGCGTAGTGGACGTGGACCAGGTCGGGCCGGCGGAGCCGCAGGCCGACGCCGGCCGCGACGAGCCCCAGGACCCGGACCGGCAGGACGCCCGCCTTCCAGGGGTAGGGGAGCGTGGCGCCGGGGCGCGGCGGCTCGAGGAGCGTCGCCTTCGCCCCGAAGTCGCGGAGGGCCGCGGCGAGGGTGCTGCCGACACTGGCGATGTCGTTGACATGGACGACGGACGGTCGACCGACGGATGGTCCACCCGACGAGATTGACGACCCACCGGCCTCCGTCATCGTCGGGTCCACATCGTCGCCCGCCGACCGAGGAGCGCGTCGAGGGTCGCCAGGGCGAAGGCGACCTGGGCCAGTCCGAAGCTCGTCACGGCGCCCCGGATCCGAGGGCCGGCCAGCGCGGTCGCGAGGGTGCCGAGCAGGCCCACCGCGAGCAGTGCGACGGCGATGACCGTGTGCAGGCGGTCGCCGGCGAGGACCAGGCCGACGGCTGCGACGGCAGACAGCAGGACGAAGAACGGGACCAGCCAGCGAAGGACCTTGTGCATCGCCAGGGCCAGGGCGGCCCGGCGCTGCCCGGCGCGCCACAGGCGGGGCAGGAACGCGACGGTGGCCGGCAGGGCCCGCAGGGCCATCCGGCGCCGGTTGCGGAGGACCGCGCCGAGGTCGGGTGGGCCGTCGTCGTGGACGACGGCCTCGCGCACGAAGACGGTCCGCGCACCCTGCGCCACGACATTGGGCGCGATGCAGACGTCGCCGTCCGAGTCCAGCGGGATCGGGCGGAACAGCGAGCGGCGGTGGGCCATCGAGGTCCCCGACGCCATCGCCAGCACGCCGAGCCGGCTCTCGGCCTCCAGCAGGTCGTACTCGAGGCGCCAGTAGAGGCCCTCGCCGCCCGCCGCCGCCGAGCCGTCCTGGCGGGGGGCGAAGACGCCGGTGGCGCAGCCGACGCCCCGGTCCCGGAACGGCGCGGCGAGGCGTTCGAGCGTCCCCGGAGCGAGCAGGGCGCCCGCTGCCGTCGTCATGACGACCTCGCTGCGAGCGGCCGCGACGAGGCTGTTGTCGGTCGCCGCCTTGCCCTGGCGCTCGAGGGCGAGATACGACACGCGCGCCTCGCCGAGGCGGTCCAGGACGCCGCGGGTGTCGTCGGTGCACCCGTCGAGCCCGACCAGGACCTCGACCGGCGGTCCGGGGTAGGCCTGGTCGAGGCAGCTCCGGACGGCCCGCTCGATGTCACGCTCCTCGTTGTGGGCGGCGATCGTGACGGTCACCGTCGGCCAGGCGTCGCGCTCCTGCCAAGGCCGGGCGGGCCGGCGGCGGGCGAGGCGGCCGACGACGAGCGGGTAGCCGACGTAGACGACGAGGGGGACGAGCAGGCCGATCCAGAAGGCGGTCCGCAGGACGGCGAGGATCACGGGCCGGGGGCGGGCTTCGGCGACATCGGTGCCATCTTCGCATCCGCCGGGCCTCCGCTTCTGTCGAGCCCGACCGGCACCCCGGCTGACGGGCGGGCGGCTGCCCGGCTCGGTGCGCTACCGTGGGGTCGATGAGCGGGGCGAGCGGACCTGACGAGCCGGCCGGCCGACCCCTGCGGCTCGCCTTCCTGGCCGACGCGGGGAGCATCCACACCCGCCGCTGGCTGGCCTTCTTCGCGGAACGTGGCCACCACGTGGTCCTCCTGGTCCCTGAGGGGGAACCGGCGCCGGCGGCCCTCCCGGCCGCCGTCAGCCTGCTGCCGTACCGCGGCTACGGTGGCCGGCTCCGGCCTCGGGGCGCGGTCCTCGCTCGCCGCTCGCTCAGACGCCGACTCCGCGAGCTCGCGCCGGACGTCCTGCACGCCCACTACCTGCCGCGCTTCGGCTGGCTCGGCTGGCTGAGCGGCGTCCACCCGCTCGTCGTCACCGTCTGGGGCTCGGATGCGTTCCTGATCGACCGAGCCTCGCCCATCGTCCGCTGGCTCGCCCGGCGGACCCTCGCCGCGGCGGACCTCGTGACCGCCGTCAGCGCCGGTCTTGGTCGGGCAGCAGTCGCGGCCGGCGCGCCGGCCGAGCGCGTCCGTCTCGTCCAGTTCGGCGTGGACGGCGCCGTGTTCGCGCCCGGCCCGGCGCCCGCCGCGCTCCGGGCCGAGCTCGGCCTCGACGGTCGCCGCGTCGTCTTCGCCCCGCGGGCGGTCCGCCCGATCTACCGCCAGGAGGTCGTGCTCGAGGCGCTCGCCGTCCTGCCGGCCGACGTCGCCCTCCTCCTGACGACCCACAATGCCGACCCCGCCACGCTCGAGGCACTCCTCGCGAGGGCCGACCGCCTCGGTGTCCGCGATCGGGTCCGCCTCGTCGGTGAGCTCGCCCATCCGGCGATGGCCGACCACTATCGGCTGGCCGACGTCGTCGTCTCGGTGCCCGAGTCGGACGCGTTCCCGGTCACGGCCCTGGAGGCGATGGCCTGCGGCCGGCCGCTCGTCCTGGCCGACCTCGCCACCGCCCACGAAGCGCTGGCCGAGGTCGGGGCAGCCGCCCGGGCCGCGATCCGGACCGTGCCGGTCGGCGACGCGGGCGCGACGGCGGGGGCGATCGCGGACCTCCTGGCGCTCGAGCCCGCGGCCCGGGACGCGGCTGCTCCCGCGCTTCGCGAGGCGGCCCTCGCGCGCGGCGACGTCCGGGCGAACCTGCTCCGGATGGAGGCCTACTACCGCGCCCTGGCCGAGGGTCGTCCGCCCGGCCGATGACGGTCGCCGGCCCGGCCGGCCGCCTCAGGGCACCTCGTAGAGGCAGTCCGTCGCGTCGAACCAGCGCTCGCAGCCGGCGAGGCGCCGCGCCGCCCAGGCGCCCGGCGGGAGCGTGACCGCATACGGCGCGACGTCGCGGTTGGTGAGGTACCAGCGGACGCCGGCCGAGTCGTACAGGTCGCCGGAGTTGCCGGAGATGCCCTCCCGCGTGATCGTCGTCACGACGGGCGCGCGCATCAGGAAGAGGGCGCTGTCCGCTCCGGCCACGACGACGCCCGACGGCACCAGGCGAGCCATCCGGTCCTGGATCGCGGGGAGCGTCGAAGGGGTGTCGCGGACCCACGAGGCGTAGGCCAGCAGGCCGGGCGCCGCGACGAGCGTCGCGACCAGGCCGGCGGCCACGACCCGCCGCGCCCCGGGGAGGCGGCCGCGCAGCCAGGGCGCGGCGAGCCACAGGCCCGCGGCCGCGAGGATCGCCGCCGCCGGCAGCATCGGCAGGACGTAGCGGTTCGGCCGATACGAGGCGAGGGCGAGGATCCCGAGGCCCCCGCCGAGCCAGCCGACGGCGGCGGCGACGAGCCGGCCGCCGGCAGGCTCCAGCCTGGCCCGTCCGGCGATGACGACGACCGCGCCCGCGGCCCCCGCGATCACGAGCGCCAGGCAGAGTCGGACGGCGCCATCGTTCCCGGTCGCGTAGCCGACGACGCGCCGCAGCGCCGCGCCCGGCGTCGTCGGCCAGGTGAAGGGCGGCCAGATCCTGAGGACCGCCTCGACCTGGCTCCGGTCGGGCAGGCCGATCAGGAGCGCCCAGCCGAGGCCGGCCAGGGCGATGACGAGGACGGCACCGCCGAGCCAGCGCCAGGTCGGCCGGGCCCGCCGGCCGGCCAGGGCGAGGGCGATGAGGATGCCCGCCACGGCGAACGCGGCGCTCGGCTTCGTCCCGATCGCGAGGGCCAGCCCGAGCCCGCCCAGCAGACCCCAGCGGAACGCGGCGTCCCGCTCGAAGCGGCCGAGCGTGAGGACGCCCGCCGCCAGGCACAGGACGACGAGGTCCTCCTGGTAGACGAGCCGGCCGTAGTAGAGGACCAGGCCGGAGGTGGCGACCGCCAGCGCGGCGAGGGCCGCGGGCCAGGCGTCGAACGGCCGGCGCAGGCCGGCCGCGAGGAGGGTCACGAGCAGGCCGACGAGGGCGATGCAGGCCAGCCGTGCCTGGACGATGCCGACGCCGAAGAGCCGGAAGACGGCCGCGAGCAGCGCGCTGAGCGGGAGGTCGACGAGGTGGAGGTTCCAGCCGTCCGTGGACCAGCGTCCGAGCAGGACGAGGTTCCGCGCGTTGACGGTGTTGAAGCCCTCGTCGGCGAACGGGCTCGCGCTGGCCGTGACGCCCCTGGCCGGGTCGAGCGAGACGGCGGCTGCGAGCAGGACGGCGACGCCCAGGCCGAGCCCGATCGGCACGGCCCAGCGCGTCACGCGATCCCTGCCGCCCATCGGCCTCCCATCGCTCGGACTCATGGCCGCCGCCGATGGTAGCCGTCGCCGCTCCGACCGGCGTCGCCGCGGGCGAGCCGGAGCGGCGGTCGATACCGGCCATGAGCGTCGCCGTCAGCCGGACGGCAGGAGCTGGGTCGCCACGAAGACGAGCGACATGAGCGCGAGGGCGGCCGTGATGAGCCAGCCGACCGCCAGGAGCAGCCGACCGCTCGCCAGCGGCCCGAGCAGCCGCTGGTCCGACGAGAGGAGCATGACGAAGACGAGGATGAACGGCAGCAGCAGCCCGTTCAGCACCTGCGAGAGGAACATCACCGGGACCAGCTGGTCCGGCCCCAGCACCAGGACGAACAGCGCGGCGAAGCCGACGAAGAACGCCAGCAGCCCGTAGAAGGCGGGCGCCTCGCGCCAGCGCCACTCGACCCCGGCCTCCCAGCCGAACGCCTCGCAGCCGGTGTAGGCCGAGGCGAGGGGGACCACCCCGAGACCGAGCAGCGAGGCGGCCAGCAGGCCGACCGCGAAGAGCACCTCGGCCAGGGGGCCGGCGAGCGGCTCGAGCGCCCGGGCCGCCTGCGACGCGTCGAACGTGCTCGCGTCGAACCGCTCGCCATGCGACCACAGCGTGGCTGCGCAGGCCACCACGATGAACGCCGCGATGAGGTTCGTGATGAACGAGCCGAGTCCGACGTCGACCCGCTCCGGCCCCAGGTCCTCCGGCCCCAGCCGCTTGTCCACGACGTAGGCCTGGATGAAGCCCTGGCCCCACGGCGTGATCGTCGTCCCGACCGTCCCGACGACTGCTACCCAGTACGTCGCCGAGAGCGCGCCGTGGGGGACGACCAGCGAGGTGGCCGCGCGACCCCAGTCGGGATGGGCCAGGACGGCCGAGGCGACGTATGCCGCGGACACCCCGACGCCCACCGCCACGAAGAGGTACTGGACGCGGCTGAAGCTGCCCCACGAGATGAGGACGACCACGGCGACCGCCGAGATGAGGGCGCTCACGGGGACGGGCACGCCGAACAGCTCCAGCGCCGCGCCGATGCCGGCGAACTCGGCGACCGTCGTGCCCAGGTTCGCGACGAGCATCGCCAGCGCGACGAAGGCCGCCCAGCGGACGCCGAAGCGCTCCCGGATGAGGCCGGTCATGCCCTGTCCCGTGGCGAGGCCGAGCCGCGCCCCGATCTCCTGGGTGAAGAACAGGGCGACCTGGCTGGCCAGGATGACCCACAGCAGCTCGTAGCCGAACTGGACCCCGGCCAGCGAGTAGGTCGTGATCCCGCCGGCGTCGTTGTCGGCGAAGCCCGAGACGAGGCCGGGTCCCAGGACGAGCAGCACCGCCGTGAGGCGGACGCGCCAGGCCGGACGCCGACGGCGACCGCCCGGCCCGGGGAGGGCCGCGGCCGCCCCGCTCTCGGGCGGCAGGTCGCGCGGGGGCGGGACTCGGGAGACAGTCATCGATGTGTCCTTGGCGCAACGAGGCGGCGCGACGTGGGAGCCGCGGGGCGGACTGACCGCCGCGGCGGTCAGGCGACGAAGGAGGTCCAGGCGAGGGTGAGCGAGAGGCCGATGAGCAGGACCGTCCCGGCCCAGCCGATGCCCCGCAGGATCGGCCCGCTGACCAGTGGCCCCATCAGCCGCCGGTCGCTCGAGAGGCGCATGACGAAGACCAGGATGATCGGCAGCAGCAGCGCGTTGAGGACCTGGGCCAGGAACATGACCTGGACGAGCTGGCTCGGGCCCAGGACGAGGACGACCAGGGCCGCGAAGCCCACGAAGAACGCCAGCAGACCGTAGAACGCCGGCGCCTCGCGGATGCGCCAGTCGACGCCGGACTCCCAGCCGAACGCCTCGCAGGCCGTGTAGGCGCTCGTCAGGGGGACGACGCCCAGGCCGAGGAACGAGGCGCCGAGCAGGCCGACCGCGAAGAGGATCTTGGCCGTCGTGCCGGCCAGCGGCTCGAGAGCCTGGGCGGCGACGGCAGCGTCGCCGATGTCGCGCCGGCCGACCGTCCAGAGCGTGGCGGCGCAGGCGACGACGATGAAGAAGGCGATGAAGTTGGTCAGGAACGCCCCGAGGCCGACGTCGAGCCGTTCGCCCAGGACGTCCTCGGGGCCCAGGCCCTTGTCGACGACGTAGGCCTGGATGAACGCCTGGCCCCAGGGCGTGATGGTCGTGCCGACGGTGCCGACGACCGCCAGCCAGTAGGCCGCGCTGAACGACCCCCCCGGGAGGACGAGGGCGTGCGCGGCTCGCCCCCAGTCGGGGTGGGCCAGGAAGGCCGAGACGAGGTAGGCGCCGGACACGCCGAGGCCGACAGCGACGAAGAGGTACTGCACCCGGGCGTAGCTGCCGCGGGCGAGGAGGAGGACCACCACCCCGGCCGAGACGAGCGTCGCCAGCGGCAGGGGGACCCCGAACAGGCCGAGCGCCGCGGCCGTGCCCGCGAACTCGGCCACGGTCGAGCCCAGGTTGGCCACGAGCATCGTCAGGGCGACGAACGTCGCCCAGCGCACCCCGAACCGCTCGCGGGTGAGCCCGGTCAGGCCCTGGCCCGTCGCGAGCCCCATCCGGGCGCCCGCCTCCTGGGTGAAGAAGAGGACGATCTGGCTCGCCAGCAGGACCCACAGCAGGTCGTAGCCGAAGCGCGCGCCGGCCAGCGAGTAGGTCGTGATGCCGCCCGCGTCGTTGTCGGCGAAGCCGCTCACCAGGCCCGGCCCGAGGATGGCCAGGACCGCCGTGAAGCGGACGCGACGGGCGGTCCGTGGCGAGACGGCGTACGAGGCCGCCTTCATCGCGGTGATCCGCTCCCCGCGGCCGGCGGCGCGGCGGCGCTCCGGCTGAAGAGGCGTGGCAGGCGCCGCTTCCAGGCCGTCGGCAGGACGGTGTCGATCGCGTCGTCGACGGTGACGATGCCCTCGAGGTGGCCTTCCTCGTCGACCACCGGGACGGCCAGCAGGTTGTAGCGGGCGACGACCTGGGCGACCTCCTGCTGGCTGGCGCCCGTGCCGACGGCGACCGGCTCGTCGTGCATGACGGCCGAGATCGTCGTGTCGGGCGGGGCCACGATCAGGTCGCGCAGGGAGAGGACGCCGACGAGGTGCTCTTCGGCGTCCGTGACGTAGACGTAGTAGATCGTCTCGGCGTCCGGCTCGAGCTCGCGCAGCCGCTCGATCGTCTGAGCGGCGGTGAGGGTCGCCGGGACGGCGATGTACTCGGTGGTCATGATGCCGCCGGCGCTGTCCTCGGCGTAGCCGAGCAGCTCCTGGACTTCCTCGGCCTCGTCCCGCTCCATCAGGGCGAGGATGCCCTCGCGGGCCTCCTCGGAGAGGTCCGCCACGAGGTCGGCCGCGTCGTCGGGGCTCATCTCCTCGAGGATGTCGGCCGCGCGCTCGGGGGCGAGGTCCTCGAGGACCTCGACCTGCGTCTCGGGCTCCATCTCCTCGATGGCGTCGGCCGCCGCCTCGTCGTCCAGGGCGGCCAGGACGCCGGCCCGGTCGCGCGGCGTGAGCTGGTCGATGATCGTCGCCAGGTCGGCCGGATGCAGCTCCTGGAGGCCGCGGTGGGGGACCCGCAGCTTGACGCTGGCCACGGACGTCTCGACCGGATCGACGTCCTCCCAGTCGATGTAGCGCTCCGGGACCTGGACCTTGAGATTGCGGGCGAGCGTGCGCCACGGCCGCTCGACGCCGAGCCGCCGGAGGAGCCCGGCCGTGCCGACGTCCACCGCGACCAGGCGGAGGCTGCCTTCGACCTCGTCGAGGCGGAGGTCGTTGACGCGGACCACCTTGCGGCCGTCGATGTCGACGATCTGCTTGTCCATGAGGTCCTGCTTGAGCAGGATCTCGTTCGGTCGCTGCTGGAAGCGGCCGATGTCGATGGAGGTCGTGCGCAGGCGGGCGCTCGTGGCGTCGAGCGACGACACGGAGCCCCAGGCGAGGAAGATCTGGCGCCGGCCGGTCTGGGCGACCAGGCCGGTCACGGGCGGGTAGCGGCCGCCGAGGGCCACGATGAGATCGGCCACCTTGCCCATCGGCTCGCCCTGCTTGTCGAGCACGGGCCGGCCGATCACCTGGCTCAGGTAGAGCATCTACCACCTCGCGGGCGGGGTCCGACCCGCCGCCGGTGGCGCGCCCGATCAGGGCGCGGACCGCTTAGAGGGCGGGACGGACCTGGTTGCGGCTCCCGGCGCGTATCGCGCCCGGGGTACTGGGTCCGGTCTCCACTGAGGGAGAGATCCTCCGAAGCTGGTTCGTCCGCTCGCGAACGGCAGGCAGAGCCATGGCCGCTCGCGGGCCGAGGGGAGTGTAGTCGCGCGGTCGAGAGGCGGTCAATCAAGGGACGACGCGGCAGTCTCGCGCGAGCGCCTCGCCCCGCTCGACCGGTACCGAAGTACCGCCCAGTCCCACTCGCAGGTACGGGGGGTCCGGGGTGGACGCGGGACCTTCGGCGCCCGATGCTTGCCCCAGTGGCCCCACCCGACCCCGCACGCCAGCCACGACTGCCGGACGACGCCCCGGCGCGGCATGCCCGCCGCAGCTGGCGCATCCTCGTCGCCGCATTCGGGCTCCTGTGCGGCCTCACCCTGGCCGACGTCGTCGCGGACGGAGCCCGCCCGGTCTCCCTGCTCGTGGCGGCCCTCGTCGTCCTGGCGGCCTCGGCGGCCGTCGTCCACCGCCAGGCGAGCGTCGCGCTCGAGGTCGGTCGCAGGAGCGACGCCGAGTCGTTCGCCCGGATCCTGCAGGCCCTCTCGCGATCGGTCTCCCCGGACGCGGTCATCTCGGCCATCGTCGAGGAGCTCGGAGCGAGCGCGCGGGCCGACCACGTCGCCGTCATCCGCCTGCAGCCGGACGAGGACGTCCTCGACGCGACCCTGGTCTCGATGCGGCCCGGCGTCCCCACCTCGACGACCGTCCTGCCGGCCAGCCTGCTCATCGGGCCGACCGAGGTCGCTCTCGAGACGATGGAGCCGGCGCGCGCGATCCCCGTGGCGGCCATGGGGGCCCCGGTCCTGGCCGCTGCGACGGCCGCCGAGACCAGCTCCGCGTACGGCGCGCGACCTGGATCGACCCGCCGGGGCGCGTCCGGGCTCCGGGGCTCGAGCGGCAGCGAGGCATCCGACGTCCCGCTCGGCCGCCGCGGCCTTCCCGTCGCCGGCCCGCCCGGGGCGCGTCAGGCCCAGCGCGTGGCCGATCGCCTCGCCGCCCGGGTCGGCGGCGTGTACGGTCTGCGCCACCCGGTCGCCGCGCCGCTCACGACGGACCGCGGGGTAGTCGGCGCCATCGTCCTCTCCCGGCGGACCGCCGACGCGTGGTCGCCCGCCGCGCTCCGTCTGCTCGGCGCCGCGGCGGACGAGGCCTCGGCCGCGCTCTCCCGGCTGTACTCGCAGCGCGAGGCGGAGGCGAAGGCGGCCACCGACGCCCTGACGGGGCTGCCGAACCGGCGCTACTTCGACGAGTTCTGCGGCCTCCTGTCGCGGCGCCGCCGGGCAGCGGACGCGGTCGGTGTCCTGATGGTCGACATCGACCACTTCAAGCGGCTCAACGACCGCCACGGGCACAGCACGGGCGACGCGGTCCTGCGGCTCGTCGCCGGCGCCATCGGCCGCTCCGTGCGCGACGACGACGTCCCGGCGCGGTACGGCGGCGAGGAGTTCGTCGTCCTGCTCCGCAACCCGTCACCGCCGGTCGCGGCGGAGATCGGTGAGCGCATCCGCTGGGCCGTGCGGACCCTGGACCTCGCCCACCTCGGCATCGACCGGGTCACCGTCTCGGTCGGGGTGGCCGTCGGGCGGCCGGCCGCCGAGCCGGGCGGCCAGGCGGAGGCCGTCGAGGACCTCGTGGAGCGAGCGGACCGGGCCCTCTACCGGGCCAAGCGCCAGGGGCGCGACCGGGTCGTCCCCGGCTGAGCCGACGCGCGCCGGGCGGCCGGGGACGCGGCCGCCTACCATCCCGCCATGCCCGACCGCTCCGCCGAGCCCGCCGACCGGGACGATGCGGCCGCCCCTTCGGTCGAGGAGCAGGCCGCGGAGCCGGCGCTCCTGACCAACGGCGAGCTCGCTCGCATCTTCCATGAGATCGGGGACATGCTCGAGGTCAAGGGCGAGCTCGTCTTCAAGACCGTCGCCTATCACCGCGCCGCCGACGCTATCGCCCACAGCCCGGTCGAGGTCGCCCGCGCCTACCGCGAGGGGCGGCCGCCGCGCATCCCGGGCGTCGGTGCCGCGATCGCCAGGAAGCTCGAGGAGCTGGCCACCACGGGCCGGCTCGCCTTCCACGAGCGCCTCCGCGCTGAGGTCCCGCCGAGCCTCGTGGCCCTGCTCGAGATCCCGGGGGTCGGGCCGCGGACGGTCAAGCTCCTCTACGAGCAGCTCGGCGTGGAGAACCTCGATGACCTGCGCCGCGCCGCCGAGGCGGGCGCCCTGCGCGGCCTGCGCGGGATGTCGGAGAAGACCGAGCAGTCGGTCCTGGCCGGCATCGCGGCCCTGGAGGGACGCAGCCAGCGGCTCTTCCTCGGCCAGGCGGAGGCGATCCTCGGGGCGATCATGGCCGACCTCGAGGGGACGCGGGGGCTGCGCCGGCTCGTGCCCGCGGGCTCGTTCCGCCGCCGTCGCGAGACGGTCGGCGACCTGGACCTGCTGGCCGAGACGGACGACCCGGCCGCGCTCGTCGAGCGCTTTGTCGCCCTCCCCGTCGTCGACACGGTGATCGGGGCGGGCAGCCACAAGGCCTCCGTGCGGCTGCTTCGCGGCCCGCAGGTGGACCTGATGCTGATGCCGCCCGGCGAGGCGGGCACGTACCTCATCCACTTCACCGGGTCCAAGGAGCACAACGTCCGCCTCCGGGGGATCGCCCGCGATCGCGGCTGGAGCCTGTCCGAGAAGGGCTACCTCCGCCTCGGCCCCGACGGGGAGCCGGCGACCGGCGAGGCCGCCGAGCTCCGGACGTTCCCTGATGAGGCCGCCGCCTACGCCTTCCTCGACCTGCCGTTCATCGAGCCGGAGCTGCGCGAGGACCGCGGCGAGATCGAGGCCGCCCGCGCAGGCCGCCTCCCGGCGCTCGTCGGCCTGGCGGACCTGCGCGGCGACTGCCACACCCACTCCGACTGGTCGGATGGCGTCCACGCGATCGAGCGGATGGCGGAGGCGGCCCGCCGGCGCGGCTACGCCTGGCAGGTCCTGACCGACCACTCCGTCTCACTGGCCATCGCCCGCGGCCTGACCGTCGAGCGCGTCCTCGAGCAGCGGGAGGTCGTCCGGGCCCTGAACGAGCGCTTCGCCCGCGAGGAGGCTGCCGGCCGGGCGCCGGACGTGACACCGCCCGAGGGCTTCCGGCTCCTACACGGCTGCGAGCTCGAGATCCGGGCCGACGCGACGCTCGACTTCCCCGACGAGGTGCTGGCCACCTTCGACGTGGTCGTCGCCTCGCTCCACGTCGCCCGGCGCCAGCCGCGCGAGCAACTCATGGCCCGCGTCCTGGCCGCCCTGCGCAATCCCCACGTCGACATCCTGGCCCACCCCGCCGGCCGGATGATCCAGGGCCGCGACGACCTGGACCTGGACTGGGACGTGGTGTACGAGGAGGCGCTCCGGACGGGGACGCTCCTCGAGATCAACGGATCCGACCACCGCCTGGACCTGTCGGACGTGCGGGCCCGGCGCGCCGCCGAGGCCGGCTGCCGGTTCACGATCGACTCGGACGCCCATCGGACCGAGGAGCTGGCGGACGTGCGCTGGGGCATAGGGATCGGGCGCCGGGCGTGGATCGGGCCGGACGCGGTGGCGAACACCTGGTCGCGAGAGGCGTTCCTGGGCTGGGTCGGGGGCCACCGGTCGCGTGGGGCGTAGGCTGCTGCGCCGCCCGCTCGGCGGTCCCTGGGGGCTGTGCCCTCGGAGCGTCGGGGATGACCGTCGGGGTGCCGAATCGGCGGGTCCGGGCCGCATCCGGTCGCGTAGCATGCTGCCCATGGACGACCGTCGCGCGCCGCTCCGTGAGCTCGCCGGCCTCGCCGCCGTCCTGATCGCGTTGTCGCGGCTCGCCGACGGCCCGCTCGTCTGGCCGGTGACGGGCCTCATCGGCCTGGCGATCGGACTCGGGGCGCTGCAGGTCCTCGGGGAGCGGCAGCCGCACGGCGTCGCCGTCGAGGCCCTGATCCTGCCCGCCCTGGCAGCCGCGGGGAGCGCGGCCGCCTGCCGGGTCGTGCCCCTCTCCTGGGCCGTCCCGCTCGCCGCGCTCGCCGGCGGGGCGGTCGTGCTCCTGGCGCTCTCGGTCGAGGCGCGCGACGCCGACCGGACGAGCGTCCTCGGCCTCGCCCTGCTCGTCGGCTTCGTCGGCTTCGTCGGCGCCGCGGCTCTGGTCCCGGGCGGCCTCGCCGAGCCGGGCCTGCTCGGGTCCGGCGGGCCGGCGCCGCTCGAGGACGGCCCGCTCATCCTGCTGGCCCTGCTCGACGCGGCGCTGGCCGGGCTCCTCGGCTACCGCCTGACCGCCCTCCGGCACGCCGTCCCCCGCGAGGCGCTGTACGCGGCGACGACGTACGCCGCCGCGGTCGGCATCGCGGCCGCGGCTCTGCGCGCCCTCGACATCCCGCTCCTGCTCGGACCGGCCCTGCTCACGGTGCTGCTCTACCTCTGGGACGCGTGGCGGGCGACGCCGGGCTCGGTCCGACGGAGCGGCCGCTGGGTCTGGGAATCCGCGCTCCTGGCGATCCTCGCCGGCTTCGTCGTGATCTGGAACGTGTGGGCGCGCCCATGAGCGGCGACGGCGACGGCGGGGCCCAGGCGCGCCGGAGGTCGGCGCACCCGTCCACTGCGCCCACGACCGGTCCGCAGCCGCTCGCCGCGGCGCACGGCGAGCCGGTCGACCAGAGCGACCCGCGCCTCCTCGCGGCCATCGACCGCCTCGTCGGGGCGGCTGTCGGCCTCACCGCCCGGATGCTGGCCGAGGCGGACCAGGCGGCCGACCTGACGCTCCCGCAGTGGCGCGCGGTGGTCGTGGCGGGCGAGGACGCCGAGGGCCGATCGGTGGGGGAGATCGCCGGCCGGCTCGGCCTGGCCCTGCCCTCGGCGAGCCGACTCGTGCGGCGGCTCGTCCGACGCGGGCTCGTCACGATCGCGCCCGACGCCCGCGATCGGCGACGGACCCTCGTCCGCCTCACGCCCGCCGGGATCCGGCTCCGCGGTGACCTGCTCACGGCCCGCCGCGAGCTGGTCGGGCGGCTCCTGGCCGACGGCCCGGAGCCCCTGCCGAGCCACCCCCTGGCCGCCCTCGAATCGATCGCGGACCGGCTCGCGGCCTCGGCCGCGGCGCCCGCGCAGCCCCTCGTCGTTGAAGCGGTGCGGGGGACGGGCGGTCCGACCACCTGACGAGGGCCCTCGCTCACCGACGGGACCTCCATCCAGCGGGATCGGCGTACCGAGCGGCTCCGAATGGTACGCCCCGCCGACCCGAAGGCTCGAGCGGCCACCGCCCACCCCGCGTGATCGCCTGCGGGTCCCGGCGGGAGAGGACCGCTCATCCGGCGCTTTAGTTGCCGTGGGGAGCGTGATGCCGTGCCTGCGCGGCGGCGCGATCGCCGCCGGGCCAGGGAGGACGGCCAGCGTGGACGACTGCCGGATCGTCATCAAGCCGGATCGTCATCAAGATGGAGCCGCCGGACGACGCCCCCTTCCGCCAGGCGGTCGAGCGCATCTGCGCCGACCTGCGCGACCGGGGACTGCTGATGGACGCCTGCGACACGGCCGGACTGGCCGAACACCGCCTGCGAGCCGACGGCTACCCGACGGCCATCGTCGACTACCACCCCACCGTCGCCGACTTCCTCGCCCATACCGCCCGGTGGTCCGTGCGCCGCGACGGGCTGTCCGCTTCGGCCGCCATCGGCCCTTGAGTCGGCGCGGCCGGACCGACGCACGATCCCAGGTCGGACCGGGCGCGCGGCGAGGGGCGGGGCCCGTCCGGTCGGCTGATGCCCCGTCGGTACCGGGTCGGCCTGGGCCACGGGCCGTAGCCGAACAGCCGGCGTCAGCCGACCCCGTCTCTCGACGCTGTGGACAGCTGGTCCAGAGGGACCAGCCGGCGCTCGCGGCCGTGTGCCGCGCCGGTCGACCCGAAGGTACCGCCGACGTTCAGGTCAGGAGTGGGATGAGCGGGGCGCGGAGCCTTGCGACGCTCTCCGGGACAACTTCCCGTCACCACGGAGAGCACCATGTCCGACTTCGGCTGGCCGAGGGCGCCGATCGGCGTGCGCGCCCGTCTCGGCGTCGTCGCCATCATCCTCGTCGCCGTCGGCGCCCTCGGCCTCTCGGCCCAGGCCTCGTTCGCGGCGACCACCGTGACCATCGTGCCCGCGGCCGACGCGTTCGTGAACTCGTCCTATCCGACCACGAACTACGGCTCGACCTACACACTGCGGACCCGGCTCGCCACGACCGGCACCGAGCACGCGTACCTGCGCTTCACCGTCGCCAACCTCAGCACGTCGGTCGCCTCGGCGAGACTCGTCCTCCATCCGAACACGTCGTCACCCGATGGCGGGGCGCTCTACCAGGCGGCCTCGACGACCTGGACGGAGTCCGGCCTGACCTGGTCGACCCAGCCGGGTGCGACCGGGACGGCGGTGGCGAAAGCCGGCGCAACGACGTCCGGTACGGCGGTCAGCCTCGACGTGAGTGCCCTCGTCACGGGCAACGGCACGTACGCCTTCGAGCTCATCGGGAGCTCCTCGACGACCGCCGCGTACGGCAGCCGCGAGAGCTCGAGCCCGCCGCAGCTCGTCCTCACCCTCGGGTCGGCTCCCTCGCCCACCACGAGCCCCTCGCCCACCGCGAGCCCGAGCCCGACGGCCACGCCGCCCGCCACCGCTCCGCGGTCGCTCAGCCACATCTACGTCCTGGTGATGGAGAACAAGGAGTACACCTCCATCCTCGGCAACTCGGCTGCGCCCTACTTCAACAGCCTCGTCGCGAAGTACGGCCTGGCGACGGCCTACGACGGCGTCGCCCATCCCTCGGAGCCGAACTACCTGGCGATGTTCGCCGGCTCGACCTTCGGGGTCACCGACGACGGCACCTACAACTTCTCGGGGTCGCACCTGGGCGATCAGCTCGAGGCGGCCGGCAAGTCCTGGCACGTCTGGGCCCAGGACTACCCCGGTGGCTGCTTCACCGGGACCTCGTACGCCGGTGGCGTCGATGGCTGGGGCGCCGCAGGGACGTACGTCCGCAAGCACGAGCCGGCCATCAGCTTCACTGACGTGTCCGGCAACGCGACCCGGTGCGCGGCGCACATCAGTCACCTGGCGGGATTCAACCCCGCCGCCTACGACTTCAACCTGATCGTCCCGAACCTCATCAACGACATGCACGACGGGACGATCGCCCAGGGCGACGCCTTCCTCAAGGCGTTCGTACCGGCCATCACGAGCTCTTCGGCCTTCGCGAACTCGCTCCTGGTCATCACCTGGGATGAGGGCACGACGAACACGGGCGGCGGCGGGCACATCCCGACGGCGATCATCAGCCCGAACATCCCGTCGGGTTTCACGTCCGCCGTCGCGCACGACCACTACTCGCTGCTCCGGACGATCGAGGACACCTGGGGTCTCGGCGACCTGCGCAACGCGACGACCGCGAACACGCTGTCCGACTTCCCGTACTGAGCCTGCGCCGGGGGGTCGTCCTCTCACGCCACGCCGGGGCCGTTTGACACCGCCCCGGCCTGGTGCTAGAAAGCGTTGCCCGGACGGGCCCCCGTGGCTCCGTCCCGCCGCCGCTCGCCCGCCCGCGGGCATCGAGCGGCTCGCGAACCACCGGCCAGCCCCGAAAGGACGAACCCCCCTTGACCTTCCCCGAACTCGACAAGACGACGGGCGGGAACTCCGTGCGCCTCAAGCGCCAGCTCGCCGAGCAGGCGATCGCCAACGCTGCCGGCGGGCGCTGGAGCGACGCCCTCGAGGTCAACCGCAGGATCCTGGAGCTCGGGGCGGACAGCGAGGCCGAGAACCGCCTGGCCAAGGCGCACTGGGAGCTCGGCGAGCTCGCCGCTGCCCGCGAGCACTACCAGGTCGCCCTCGCCCTCGACCCCACCAACCGCATCGCCGAGCGCAACATCGAGCGGCTGCGCGTGCTCCTGGCCGACGCCGGAGAGCATGGCGAGGCGCGCGAGACGGCGAAGGCGCCCGTCGGCATCTTCGTCGAGGAGACGGGCAAGACCGGTTTCGCGATGCTCTTCGAGCTCGCCCACCCCCGCAAGCTCGTCCAGGTCAACCCGGGCGATGCCGTGGACCTCGTGCCCGAGGGAAGCCGGCTCGTCGCCATCTCGAACGGCATCCGCATCGGCATCGTCGAGCCGCGCGTCGCCGCCCGCCTCCTCAAGCTCATCGCGGATGGCAACAAGTACGCCGCCGGCGTGACGTCGCTGGGCGACAAGGACGTCCGGATCGTCATCCGCGAGACGTTCCAGGACCCCCGCAACTACGGCAAGGTGAGCTTCCCGACCTCGGCCCGCTCGTCGGACCTCCGGCCGTACACCAAGGGCACCCTCATCCGGGAGGAGATGGACCTGGAGGAGGAGCTCGAGGACGACGAGGAGGACGAGGAGATCGAGGACCTCGACCGCGTCCTACCGGCCGAGGTCACGGGCGACGAGGCGTTCGAGGAGGAGACGGACGAGCTCGAGGAGAGCTGAGCGCCTCGCGGACCCGCTCCCAGCGCCGAAGCGCGCGGCGCTCCTCGCGACGGCTGAGCGTCCGGCGGCCGAAGACGGCCAGTTCGTAGTCGGCGGCGAGCCGGGCGAGCGGGCCGATCGGTGACCGGGCGGCCAGGACCTCGGCCATCCGTCGGACGTGCTCGCCGGGCGACTCCGCCGGGGCGCGCCGCAGGTCGGGGTCGCCGGCCAGGGCGCGGAGACTGGCCCGGTACGCGGACACGGCGTCGGCCGGCGCTCCCTCGGAGCCGCCAGGGCGGCGACGGAGCGACGGCCGCGGCAGGCGGAGGCGGCGTGACTCGACGATGACGCTGCGCTCGTCGAGCACGTCCGGGCCGGGCGGCCGGACGCGCCGGCCGAGCCACGCCCGGACCAGCAGGACGACGACGACCCCGAGTGCCGCGAGCAGCCCCAGCGCGAGGAGCGACGGCAGGCTGCCCGGGTCGCCCCCGCTCTCGGGCGTCGGGGCGAGCTGCATCGCCCGCTGCAGATCCTGGACCATCTTGGCGAGGTCCGGCGGCGGGACGCCCAGCAACCGGAAGCCGACGACGACCACGATGAGGAGGCCGACCCAGGGCCCGGCATAGGCGACCGCCCGCGGTGCCGTGCGGATGACCAGCACGAGCAGGATCAGCCCGAGCAGCGGCCGCAGCACGGCGAGGGCCACCTCCGCGACCGGTCGGCCGAGCGCTGCGCCGAGCGGTACCGCCACGGCCACCATCAGGCCGACGGCCACGACGAGCAGGCCGAGCGATCCCGGCGCCACGCCGGGGTCACGGCCGGCCGAGCGGGCCTGCGCCCGCCGTCCGGCGAGGCCGATCCCGAGGAGGCCGGCGACCAGGCAGACCAGTGTGTCGGGGAAGGCCTCGGCCCGGAACGCCGCCTGGTCCGCGGCCGAGAGCAGGCCGCTCGCCAGCCAGAGCCCGACGAGGACCGGCACGCCGAGGCGGAGGCCGCGCGTCGCGGCCGCCTCCTCGTCGAGCGTGTCGGCGTGGGCCAGGCCGCGCAGGACGGCGAGGCCGGCCAGCCAGCCGCCCGGGTGTCGCGCGGCCGCGGCCGCCAGGTCACCCGACGCGAGCGCGGCGCGGACGCCGGGGCCCGCCAGCCAGCCGAGAAGGCCGACCATCGCCGCGAGGCCGACCAGGAGGACGACGGCCGTCGGCCGGGGCGCCAGCCGCCGGACCGCCGGCGCGTCGCCGAGGGGCGGCGGCAGCTCGACCACCGGGCGCCGGCTGCGGGCGCGCACGAGGCGTCCCAGGACGAGGCCGGCGCCGACCAGGAGGACGAGCGCCGACAGGTCGAGCGTCGGCGGCTCGCGGGCGGCGATGGCCAGGAGGCGGTACAGGACGGCGATCCAGGCCGCCTCGACGAGGACCTCGAGCCCCGGGGGCAGCAGCTCGAGCGGCGACCGCAGCAGTCGCTCAGCCGACGACGGCCAGCGCATCGCTCGTCCGCCAGTCGGGCTCGAGGCTCGCGACGATCGCGCCGAGGCCCGCCCGTCGGGCGGTGGCGGCCGCCGCCGGCGCGTGGGGCCCGAACGCGACGTGGCGGACCGGGAAGCCGGCCGCCACGAGGCGTCGCTCGACCCCCAACCGCGGCCCCGGGTCGCGGCTGCTCAGCACGAGGATCGTGGTCCCCGGACGGACCCGGGCGGGGATGCTCGCCAGGAGTTCCTCGAAGCGGGCCGACGGCACGGGGGTGACCCGGGCCAGGAGGTCGGCCAGCCGGCCGAGCTGTCCGGGCGCGGTGCCGGGGGCGAGCAGGACCGACCGTCGCTGGACGCCGGTGAAGGCGGCCACGGCGAGGCCGCAGGCGATCCCGTCGGCCAGCAGCCGCCGGGCGAGGGAGGCCGCGGCGACGCAGAGCCCCTCGACGAGGTCCTCGTCGAACGCGCCGATGGCCAGGTCCCCGACGGGCGTGGCGACGTCGAGGGCGATGAGGGTATCCGGCTCGAGGGCCGGGTCGAAGCGCTTGACCTGGGGCTGGGCGGTGCGGGCTGTCGCTCGCCAGTGGACCCGGCGGAGCGGGTCGCCGGCCTGGTAGGGTCGCACGCCGGCGAAGAGCAGGCTCTGCTCGAGCGGGCCGCGTCGGGCGCGACGGGGGCCGACCCAGGCGCGGGGCGGCGCCGTCTCGCGGACCTGGACCATCCGCGGCCGGACCAGGTAGGCGCTCCGTCCCGGGCGCTCCTCCGCCGCGGCCTCCCGGGCGAAGGGATCGCCGACGGCGAGCCGGACGGGACCGATGGCATAGGTCCCCCGACGCTCGGCGACGAGGTGGAGGTGGCGGACGACGCGCTCGTAGGCACCAACGCTCCAGGTGTTCACGAGGGCGCGGTCGCCCGTCCGGTCCTCGGCCACGAGGCGGCGTTCCTGCACGGCCAGCCCGCCGCTGACGGCGTCGCTCGCCCGCAGCCAGGCGAGCGGCAGCGGCTTCCGGTTGCGGACGGTCAGGTCGAGCCGGACGACATCCCCGCACACGAGCCGGTCGCTCTCCAGGTGCCGCTCGTACTCCAGGCCGTCCAACCCGAAGCGGGCCCAGACCGCGCGGACGCCCTCGGCCAGGAGGCCGAGCAGGCCGACGACCAGCGGGCCCGGGCTGTCGACCAGCGCGCCGATGGCGACGAGGGCGGCGCTCGCCCAGCCGAGGGCGCTCACGCCGTTCGCGCCGACCCTTCGATGACGGGCGGCACGGGCACGCTGGCCAGGACCGCCTCGAGGACCTGCTCGGGGGTCGCGCCGCGGAGCGAGCGCTCGACGTCCAGGATCAGGCGATGGGCCAGCACGGCCGGGGCGACGGCCTTGACGTCGTCCGGGCGGACGAAGTCGCGCCCGGCGAGGAGCGCCCAGGCCTGGCCCGCTCGGTACAGCGCGACGCTCGCCCGCGGGCTCGCCCCGAGCTCGACGTCGGGCCAGTCGCGGGTCGCCCGGACGAGGGCCACGACGTAGGCCTCGACCTCGTCCGAGACCGTCACCGTCCGGGTCGCGGCACGCAGTGCGCGCACGCCGGCCTCGTCGAGGACGGGCTCGACCAGGGCCAGCGGCTCCGCCTCGCGCTGGTAGCGGCTGGCGATCGCGCGCTCCGCCGCCGGCTCGGGGTAGCCGAGGCGGATCCGGACGAGGAAGCGGTCGAGCTGCGCCTCCGGCAGCGCGAACGTGCCCTCGAGCTCGATGGGGTTCTGCGTCGCGACGACGAGGAAGGGGTCGGGCAGGGGATGGGTGTGCCCCTCGATCGAGACCTGCCGCTCCTGCATCGCCTCGAGCAGGGCGGACTGGGCGCGCGGCGTGGCCCGGTTCACCTCGTCGACGAGGAGCAGGTTGGTGAAGACCGGCCCCCGCACGAAGCGCAGCTCGCCGCCCTGGAGCAGGCTGGACCCGGTGATGTCGGTGGGCAGCAGATCCGGGGTGCCCTGCACCCGGGCGAACTCGAGGTCGAGGGCGCGCGCGAACGCGCGCGCGAGGAGCGTTTTGCCGACACCGGGCACGTCCTCCAGCAGGGCGTGGCCGTCGGCGAGGAGTGCGACGGCGAGGAGCCGGAGCGGCTCGTCGGCCCCGACGACCGCCCGGGCGACGGCCGCTCGCAGGGCCGGCCAGGCGCGCCTCGACCCGCCGTCACGAGCCGCGGCGGCATCTCCCGGCGGGACGTCGACGCGCCCCGCGGGCTCCTCGGTCATGGGACGGGCACCTCCGTTCGGGCCAGGTCAGTCTGTCACAATGCGGCCATGGCCGGCCGAGCCCCGTCGATCCGCGCGGACCCAGGACCGTCACTCCCCTTCTTCGAGCGCTTCTCGCCGGCCGCCCCGCCCGAGGTCCTGGCCGAGGCGGTCGCCGCCTGGAGTCGCGCCGGCGACGTCGTCCTCGACCTCCACGGTCGCGGCGGCTGGGTCGCCAGGGCGGCGATCGCCGAGCAGCGCCGCGCGGCGTCGTACGAGTCCGACCCGCTGACCCGCCTGCTCGCCGAGGTCGTCCTCCGGCCACCCGACGTGCGCCACCTCGACGCCGCATTCCAGGCGATCGCCGGCGCCCCGCACGGCGCGTCGGCCCTCAAACCGTGGCTCGGCGAGCTGTACGCGAGCCGCTGCGCGACGTGCGGCCGCTCGGTGGTCCTCGACGAGCTGGTCTGGGAGGCGGAGCGGGACAGCCCTCCGCAGCCGATCCGGCGCTCCTACCGCTGCCCCCTCTGCCGCGAGCAGCTCGGACGCGGTGAGCAGCGCCACGGGGCGCCGGAGGCCGCCGACGTCGCCCTGGCGGCCGCCGTCGATGGCCGCTCGCCGGCCTGGGTCGCCGTCCACGACCGCTTCCCGGCGCCCGGCGACGACGACCCGCTCGTCGCGCAGCTGCTGGGGCTCCACACGCCGCGCCAGCTGGCCGGCCTGCACGCCATCCTGGAGCTGATCGAGGACGATCTCCGGGCGGCGCCGGTCGAGGCAGCCCTCCGACTGGCGTTCCTCCACGCCCTCCTGCCGGCCAGCCGGCTCAACGGCTACCCGGGGCGGGTGGCCGGGCTGCGGATCGCCGGCGGCCGCGTCCGCCTGCCGAGCGGGACGCAGTGGCGGGAGCGGAACCCGTGGCTCGCGTTCGAGGACGGCTACCGCGTCGTGCGGGGCTTCGTCCAGCGGATGGAAGCCGGGGCGCAGCGGGCGGGCCTGGCCCGCCTCGGCGAGGACCTGCGGAGCCTCGGCGAGGGAGCCGCGAACGTCGCCCTCTCAGTCGGCGAGCCGGCCGCCTTCCGGCACCTGGCCTCGGAGGGTCTCGCCCTGCAGTCGAGCGGGGGCCGGCCGCGCGTCCGGCTCGTCCTCGGCCAGGCGCCGCTGCCCTGGACGGCCGAGCGGCTGGCGACGGCCTACCACGCCACCGCCTGGACGCTCGGCCGGGACGCCGCGGCCCTGCTGCCCAGCGAGCCGCTCTTCGCGGAGGCGGGGCGGCCGGGCCGCGACGGTCAGGTCGCGATGCTCCGGCGGTCCCTCGCCGCGGCCTCGTACGCGCTCGCCGGCGAGGGTCAGGCCGTCGTCCTGCTCGAGCCCGGCAGCGGCCCGGAGGGCCTGGCGGGAGCGGTCCTGGGCGGTGCCGGGGCCGGCTACCGCCTGCTCTCGGCGCGCCTCGCCGGAGCGGGCGACGAGCAGGGTGTCGTGCGCCTCCTGCCGCCGGGCGCGCCGATCCCTCCCGGCGCACGGACGCGGGCCGGCGTCGCGCTCGACGCCGAGCCGGGCGGTGCGGGGGACCCGGCGACGGTGCCGGGGCCGGGCCTCTTCGCCGCGCCGGAACGGGTCGACGCTCGTCCGTTCTCGGCCGCGCTCGCCGCGGAGGTCGTGACCGAGACGGTCGTCCGCGTCCTGCAGGCCCGTGGCGAGCCCGCCGCCTTCGAGCAGCTGCTCGGCGAGATCCTGGTCGGGCTGGACAGGGCGGGTGAGCTGCGCCGGCTGGCCGGTGCGACCGAGCTCGGCGGCCTCGGCGAGGGACTCGGCCGGGGATCGGGCGACGGCACCGCGGAGGCCGCCGCGGAGGCCGCCGCGGAGCGACGCGAGTCGGCCGGTCCCGGGCCGAGCGCCGAGGCGCTCCTGGACCTCGTCCAGGGCGAGCTGACGCGGCCCGGCAACCGCCGCCTCGAGGAGATCGAGCCAGGCCAGTGGTGGCTCGCCACGACGCAGGACCGCCAGGCGGCGGCCGTGCCGCTCGCGGACCGCGTCGAGTGGGCCGTCTTCAGCCTCCTCTCGACGGCCGGGCGGCTCACCGAGAGCGCCTTCTACGACCGCCTCGCCGGGATGTTCCGCGATCGCGAGCTGCCCGACGAGGCGCTCGTGCGGGCCTGTCTCGAGAGCTATCGCGACCCGTCCGCGCCTCCCGACGTGGTCGAGCCGCGCGACGTCCTCCAGGCCCGCTCGGAGGAGCACGCCGTCCTCATCGCCCTGCTTGCCGACCTCGGCCACCGGCTCGGGCTGCGCGCCTGGATCGGCCGCCGCGAGCAGGCCCACCGGGCTGGCGGCCGACTCCTGGCGGAGTACCTCGACGACGACGAGCGACGCGTCCATCTGCCACTCATCGGCCGGGGCGACCCCGCCGCCCTCGAGCAGGTCGACTGCGCCTGGTACGTCCGCCACCGGGCGACGTTCCTCTTCGAGGTCGAGTGGACGGCGATGCTCGGCGAGGCCGTCCTGGGCCGCCACGGTCGCATCCCGAGCGACGACTCGGTGGTCCGCTTCCTCGTCGTCCTGCCGCAGCGGGCCGACCTCGTGCGCTTCAAGCTGGCCCGCTCGCCGATCCTGCGGCGGGCCCTGGAGGAGGGCAACTGGCACCTCCTGCGGGCCGACCGGCTGCGCGCCTTCGCTGCCCGCGAGTCGGTCGCCCTCGGCGATCTCGAGCCGTACCTGGGCCTTGAGGGCGGCGCCGCTGCCGACGCCCAGCAGCTCGCCCTGTTCGGCGGCTGAGGGCCGACCGGGCGCGTCGACCGGGCGCCCCCGCCTCGGCCTCCTCAGCTGTCGAAGCCGATCCCCACCGCGTCGAGCGCGCGCAGGATGAGCCCGCGGCGGCCCGCGTTGCGGTCCGCCCGGTCGAGCTCGCGCCGGACGAGGTCGATCGCCAGCGAGCGGAGCGGCTCCGGCGGGAACGGGAACGGCGCCTCGCGCACGAAGCGCAGGCGGAGCAGCGGGGAGTCCGGCCGCATGATGAGGTCGCGAACCAGGCCGGCGGCCCAGCGGCTCGTCCCCACGCCGAGGCCGGTGTAGCCGATGGCGTAGGCCACACGCCCGCCCATCGTCGTGCCGATCGCCGCCGTGAAGCGCGAGGTGGTGTCGATCGCGCCGCCCCAGCGATAGGGGAAGCCGACGTCGGCGAGCTGGGGGAACGTCTCCCGGAACTGCCGCTCCAGTTTCTCGAATGTCGCCGGCCGCCGGTCGAAGCGCGGGCCGACCCCGTCGCCCCGGTAGTGGATCGCGTCGTAGCCACCCCACAGGATCCGGTCGTCCGCCGTCAGGCGGACGTAGTGGAACTGGTTGTTGGCGTCGACGAGGCCCTGCCGGCCGCGCCAGCCGATCGCCGCCCGTTGCGGCGGGGTCAGCGGGTCGGACACGAGGGCGTAGTCGTAGACCGGGGCGAAGAGCGGCTGGAGGCGGCGCAGCCAGCCCGAGTAGGCGGACGTGGCGACGACGAGGTGCGCCGCCGTCACCTGCGAGACCGCGGTCGCGCCGCCCTGGCGGCCGTCCGCTCGGAGGCGGGCCAGGAGACCGCCCGCCTGTCTGCCGTCGCGACCTTCGCCCGCCAGCGCCGTCGGCCATGTCCCGCCGCCGGCGGTCGCGTCGGCGTCCTCCCCGCCGCGTCCGTCCACCCCGACGGCCCGGACGCGGACCGCCCCCGCGCGCCGCTCGAGACCCGTCACCCGCGTCCCCTCGTGGATCGTCACGCCGCGGTCCTCGGCGACGCGGGCCAGGCCGCGGACGAGCCGGGCCGGGTCCACGAGGGCGGTCCGACCGGGCGGCTCGAGGAGGGCGGCGAGGACCCGCGGCGAGCGCACCTCCTCCTGGGCTCGCTCCCGGTCGAGGAACTCGGTCGGCTCGCCGTGGGCGGTCGCGAACGCCGCCCAGTCGCGGAACTCGTCGACCTGGTGGGGCTGGTCGGCGATCGTCAGCAGGCCCGTCTCCTCGAGGTCGCAGTCGATGCCCTCCCGGCGGATGAACGCGCTGAGCTCGGCCAGGTTGCGGACGCCCTCCTCGTCGAGCAGCCGCCACTCATCGGGAAAGTGCTGCAGCCCGTTGGCCAGGCCGTGGGTCAGCGAGGCCTCGACGAAGCCGCCGTTCCGGCCGCTCGCGCCGTACCCGACGATGCCCTGCTCGAGGACGACGACGCGGAGCGACGGGTCGGTCTCGGTCAGGTGGAGCGCCGTCCAGAGGCCGGTGAAGCCGGCCCCCACGATCGCGACGTCGGCGGTGATCGCGCCGCGGAGCGGCGGCCGGCGGTCGGGCAGGGGACCGCGCAGCCAGTAGCTCACCGCCCGCTCCGCATCGGCCGCTTCCTCCGGCCGCGCCGGCCCCGACGATGGCCCGGCCGCGGCGTCCGGCTCCGGCTGCGCCGTCGGACGGTCGAGGGCCATCGGTCGCCCTACCGGGCGAGCTCGGCGACGGCGTCGACCAGGCGGTCGATCTCCGCGGCGGTGTTGTAGTGGGCGAGGCCCACCCGGACCATGCCGCCGGACTCGGCCAGGCCGAGGGTCCGGATCAGCTCGTAGGCGTAGTAGTCACCGTCCCAGGTGGCGATGCCCCGGCGGCCGAGGTGCTCCGATACAGCGCGCGGCGACGTGCGGGCCAGGGTGAAGGCCACGGTCGGACAGCGCTCATCGACGCGGGCCGGGTCGGTGATGCCGCGGATGACGAGGCCGGGGATCGCCGCCAGGCCGTCCAGGAGGCGCGGAGTCAGGGCCCGCTCCGCTGACCGGATGGCGAGCATCGCCGCGCGGAGGCGTTCGCGGCGTGACGCCTCGGCGGCCGCGCCGCCGAACGTGACGCCGAGCCACTCGAGGTACTCGAACGTCCCGAGCAGCCCGGCCAGGTTCTCGTGGAGCTGCGTCCCGGTCTCCCACTTGTCGGGCGGCTCGTCGCCGGCCGGCCGGACCTTGTAGGCGGCCAGCCGCTCGAGGTGCTGGGCCTTGCCGTAGACGAGGCCGAGGTGCGGCCCGAAGAACTTGTAGGGCGAGCAGGCCAGGAAGTCGGTGTCGAGGGCGGTGACGTCGACGGGCAGGTGGGGTGCGGCGTGGACGGCGTCGACGTAGGTCCACGCCCCGGCGGCGTGGGCGAGCTCGACGATGGCCGGGACAGGGTTGATCGTCCCGACGGCGTTCGAGGCGAGGCCGACCGCGACGAGACGCGTCCGGGGCCCGATGGCCCGCTCCAGGCTCGCCAGGTCCAGGGTACAGTCCTCGAGGCGGACATCGACCCAGCGGATCGTGATGCCCCGCTCCTCCTGGAGGGCGAGCCAGGGCGCGACGTTGGCGTCGTGGTCGAGGTGGGTGACGACGACCTCGTCGCCCGGGCGGAGCGTCCGGCCGATGGCCCGGCTGACGGCGAAGGTGAGGCTCGTCATGTTCGGCCCGAAGAAGACCTCGTGGGGGCCGGCGGCGCCCAGGAAGTCGGCCGCGGCGGCGTGCGTCTCGTCCAGGATCGCGCCCGTCTCCTCGCTCGTGGCGTACGCGCCGTGGGTGTTCGCGTTGCTCCGCTCGAGATAGGCGGTCAGGCGGGCGATCGCCTGGCGGGGGAGCTGCGTCCCGCCGGGCCCGTCGAGGTAGACGAAGGACCTGCCGTCGTGCTGACGGTCCAGGGCGGGGAAGTGCCGCCGGACGGCAGTCAGGTCGGGGACGGGCAGGTCCGGGGGGACGGGCACGCCGCCCTGGGCAGGGGCACCCGGAGCGCGGTTCGAGTGCTGGATCATCGCCGAGGCCTCCGCTCGCTGAGACGGCCATCGTAGTCGGCCGACAGGCCCGGCCGCCGCTCGTCGCACCAGGGGCCGCGGCGGCCAAGCGTCCGGGAGCAGGCCAGGGCCCTTCTTCGACGCGCTCGCCGTATCCCACTACGCCGTGCCCAACCTGACTGAGACAAGCATCGCGGCCATGAACGGTTGGCTGGGCAAGTACGCGTTGATCCGAGGGCGCGACCTCAGACGCGGTGGGTCCTGGCCGCGCTGTAGACGCGTCGGTGACGATCGCCCCCCGTGCCTGGCCGCCTTACGTCACGCGTACATCCTCGACACCGCTGCTGGTCAGCCGCGACGTTCCTGTGCGCGTGGCGTACGGATCTGCCCGTGTGCGCGCCCCAGGCGTCGAAGTCGTACCTCCGGGGCAAGTTCTGACCCGTTCTGCTTCGAGCGGGTCAGCAATGTACGTCTGGCGGAAGCCCGCGCGGGCGTGCGTGCGCCGGGCATGCCGGCGCCGCGACCCGACCCACGCTCGCCTCGACGCCCGGATGCGACCGGACGCTGGCCGTCGCCAGCGACCGCGTGTCAAGTGCCGTCCGGCAGGGTGGACTGCGGGGTGGTGCGTGCGAGAACCGCATCCACGCTCACCAGGACGTATTTCGCATGAAGGAACCTTCATCCACGCGAATATCGCATTGACGAGGACTCCGCTGTGTGGGATTATGCCGCTCGAGGCGTCCCACCCCACGAAACCACGCCGGCCCGGTGTCCCCGCGCCCGCCGGCAGCCTGCCAGCCCAGCGGAGGGATCATGGCTACCGAGTCAGCCGCTCGTCCGGCCCCGAGTCTCGTACGCGATCGCCAGGCTGCGATGTACGCACGTGCGACGCGGACGCTGCCGGGCGGCACCGATTCGAACTTCCGGGCCTGGGGTGCGGACACGGTCTACCTCGACCGTGGCCAGGGCAGCCACATCTGGGACCTCGACGGCAACGAGTACATCGACCTGCGGATGGGCTACGGGCCGGTGATCCTCGGCCACGCCGACGCCCGGGTGGACGACTACGTCAACTCCCGGATGCGCCGGGGCGTCAGCTTCAGCCTGACGACCGAGGACGAGGTCCGGGCGGTCGAGCTGATCTGCGAGCTCACCGGCTGGGTCGAGATGGCCCGCCTCACCGTCTCCGGCACCGAGTCGACGATGCACGCGATGCGCGTGGCCCGGGGCTACACCGGCCGGGACAAGATCATCAAGTTCGAGGGCCAGTACCACGGGGTCCACGACTACGCTCTGATCAGCGTCCTGCCGAACGACGTGTCGGAGCTGGGTGACCGCGACAACCCCGTCCGGCTTGCCTGGGGCCGGGGCATCCCGGGGGCTGTCGCCGAGACCGTCATCCCCGTCCCCTACAACGACCTGGAGACGCTGCGCCGGATCTTCGAGCGCGAGGGCGACCAGATCGCGGGCGTCATCATCGAGCCCGTCCTCGGCAACGCCCAGGGCATCCTGCCGCGGGCCGGCTTCCTGCAGGGCGTCCGGGCCATCACCGAGGAGTTCGGGGCACTGCTCATCTTCGACGAGGTCAAGACCGGCTTCCGCTTCGCCCGCGGCGGCGCGGCGGAGTACTTCGGGATCCGGCCGGACCTGGCGACCTTCGCCAAGGCGATGGGCAACGGCTACCCGGCCGCCGCGTTCGGCGGACGGCGGGAGATCATGTCCATGCTCCCCGACAAGGTGAGCCACGGCGGCACGTACGCCGGCAATCGGGTCGCCGCCGCGGCCGCGGTCGCGACGCTCGAGATCCTGCGCGACGGCACCGTCCTGGCCGACATCGCGGCCAAGGGCCGCCGCATCCAGGCGGCCCTTGACGAGGTCATCGCGCGACACGGCCTGCCGCATGTCTTCACCGGCCACCCGACGATGTTCGGGGTGATGTTCGCCGAGGAGCTGCCGACCGACTATCGAGGCTGGGCCAGCACGGACCACGACCTGTACGATGCGGTCGCGGTGGGGATGCGGGCCAGGGGGGCCATGCCCGAGCCCGACTCCCGGGAGCCATGGTTCCTCTCCTCTGCCCACACCGGCGACGACGAGGCGCGGATCGTCGAGATCTTCGCCGCCGCCCTCGACTCGGCCCTCGAAGAGCGCGCGCACGGCGCGGCGCGAGGAGGAGGCCACTGACCCAGCGTCCCACGCGTCTGCCCGGTCATCTCGCGTTCGGTCAGGTCATGGAGGAGTGACCTATGGTGCTCGACGGGAACGCCGTTCGCTCCGTGGATCGGGCGGCCGCGCTCCTGCTGGCGCTGGGGGAGAGTCAGGGCGAAGCCGGTGTCACGGAGCTCGCCCGACGGCTCGGTCTGCACAAGTCGACGGCCTCGCGGCTGCTGGCCACCCTGCAGCGGCGGGGGCTGGTGGAGCAGGACGACGACTCGGGCAAGTACCGCCTCGGCCTCGCCGTCGTCCGGCTCGGCGAGCGGGCGGAGAAGACGCTCGACCTGCGGCGCATCGCGCTGCCTGAGCTCGAGCGGCTGGCCCGCGTCACGCGGGAGACGGTCGCCATCGGCATCCTCGACGGCGACGTCTGCCTCAACCTCGCCCAGGCCGACCCCCCGTCGGCCGGGCTCACGGCGGATTGGACGGGGCGGACGGCGCCGCTCCACGCCGTCGCCTGCGGCAAGATCCTCCTCTCGGCGATGCCCGAGCGGGAGGTGCTGCGGCTCGCGAAGCGCGGCCTGACGGCCTACACCTCGCACACCATCGCCGGGCTCGAGCCGCTCCTCGAGGAGCTGGCCCGCGTCCGGAAGCGCGGCTTCGCGACCGACTTCGGCGAGCTCGAAGCCGGCCTCAACGGCGTCGCCGTCCCGGTCGTCGACGCTCGCGGGAACGTCATCGCGGCCATCGACGTGTGGGGTCCCGCTCATCGGATCCCGCCGAGCCGCGTGCCCGACCTCGCGGCGCAGGCGCGCCAGGTCGCCGCGCTCGTCTCGGCTCGCCTCGGCGGCGTGTCCGCCTAGCCCCTCGGCATCCTCGCGCCGCCCGGCGGCGCCTCGCAACTCGTCGCTGGCCCCCGGTCCGCCGGGGGCCAGCGACGCGTCCGGGCCTGCGCCTCGTGCCCGCCTGAGCTGTCGCGCCTACGAGGCCGGCGCCTCGGGTCGCGAGCTGATCGCCGGGCCGGCAGCGACCGCCGCCCGGCCCCCGCTGTCGGCCATGCCGGCCTCCGGGTCCGCCGCGATCCCGAAGCCGGCCAGGACGTCCGCGATCGCCCGCCGGTGCTCCGGCCCGTCGAAGCCGAGGAGCTCGTCGCCCGGGAGCGGGTGCTCGGTCACGGCGCCGTCCCGCCGCGCGTAGAGGACCGGGTAGAAGGCGCCCTCGCCATTTGCCTCGATGGTCACGGCCAGCGCGTCGGGGCCGCCGGAATCGAGGAACCAGGCCAGGGGGACCACTCCGTCGTCGCCGATCCCGGTGGCGGGCTCGAACGAGACCACCCTGGCCAGGTAGGCCCGCTGGTGGAACAGCTCCGGGGCGTGGCGCAGCTCCGTCGCGACGAACGGCAGGACGTCGGACGAGGCGAGGGCGGGCCGCGCGCGAGGCACGCCGAAGCGCGTCTCGGCGATGCGGCGGGCCAGGACGCGGGCGTTGTAGCGCGCGCCGTGGACGGCGCCGGAGTTCGCCGGGAGGCCGTGCTTCTTGAGCCCCGCCGCGCCCTGTGAGATGGTCCCGGCGAAGAAGATGCCGGGCACGGTCGCGCTCTCCCAGAACGGGGTCTGCGCGGGCAGCCGGCTCTGCCCGAACGTCGCCACGCCGAGCGATGGCAGGTCCAGGAGCGGGGTGACGAAGCCGGTCGCGGCGATGACGTCGTCCGCTTCGAAGGTGACCGGATCGCCGCCACGGCTCGGCCGGGTCACCACCCGGAACGCCTCGCCGTCCCGCTCGATCCGCTCGATGGCGGCCTCCAGCACGGCCACGCCGCCGCCCAGGACGTGGTCCTCGTAGGGCTGGACGTAGCGAGCCCGGATGCCGACGAGCGAGTGCGTCACCACCGAGAGCCTGGCCGGGCTCGGGGAGGCCAGCACGATCGAGCGGGCCTCCTGGAGCAGGCCGCTGGCCAGCTCGAAGCCCGAGTTCTGCTTGCCGATGATGAACACCCGCCGATCGCGGTAGGAGGTCGCGGGCCGGGTGTCGACGTAGTGGGGGACGAGCTCGATGCCCGGCGTCGCCGGTTTGTAGGGCTCGGCGACCCCGACGGCGATGACCGCCGTCGAGCAGCGATACTCCCCGTCGCTGGTCTCGAGGACGATGGTCCGGTCCTCGCCCTCGCCTTCGAGGCGGGTCCGTTCCCAGCGGCAGTCGTGGCGGATGCGGACGCCCGTCCGCTCGGCGAAGAGACGGAGGTTCCGCTCCATCTCGGGGCGGGAGGGGAAGTACGAGGCGCCGTCCATCAGCCCCGGCATGAGGGAGCGGTGCTCGGGCTCGTCGGCCAGCAGGCTGTTCCAGTCGTAGCGCTCGTAGGCGCGGCTGCCGCGCTCCGCGGGGGCGTACGGCTTGGTCCACGACAGCAGGCGCTGGAAGAACGGGAAGCGACGGAACATGCCGCCGGGGGCGGGATCGGCCGAGAGGACGGCATGGCGGACGCCGAGCCGGCCGAGGGCGTAGCTGACCTGGATCGCGCCCGGGCCGCTGCCGACGACGACGAGGGGGTACTCGCCCGGCGGGAACGGCCGCTCGTCGCGGCCGCCCGAGGCCTCGCCTAGCGCTGCCATCGTTCCGCGTTCCGCAGCCGGCGGGTCTGCTCCACGAGCATCCGGAACAGGACCGTCGGGTAGGCGACCAGCGCGTCGCGCAGCTCGGTCGCCGCGAGGTGGAGGCAGCGGACCGGCCCGAGGGCGACCACGTCGGCGACCGGCGGCTCGCCCAGAAGGGCCGAGATGTCGCCGAAGAAGTCGCCCCGCCCCAGCCGGGCCAGCTCGCGGTCGCCCTGACGGATGGCGACCTCGCCATCGAGGACGAGGTAGAAGCCGGAGCCGGTGAGGCCCTGGCGGAGGATCCGCTCGCCGCTGGGGAACCACCCCTCATCGAAGAGGTGGGCCACCCCCTCCAGCTGGGCGGACGAGAGGTCGGCGAACAGGGCGAGCCCTGCGAGCTCGTCCGCGATGGTCATCCGTTCGATCACCGGGGATCCTCCAAACTGGCGCCGCGGGGTTCAGACATGGGCAGGCTCCGGGGAGCTGGGGGAGGCGGAGGGGTGGGCCGGGTCGGCCGCGCCGGCCGTCTCGGAGGCATCCGCTGCTGCGGACACGCCGGTCAGGGCGTAGGCGACCGCGTCCTCGAGGTTCATCGCCCGGCCCTCCTCGGCCGCCCGGGCCAGGGTCGGCTCATCGACGGCATCGGCGCCCCGCTGCTCCATCCGGTCCACGATCGTCGCCAGGTCCATCCCGCTCCGGCTGGCGAGCCCGGCCGATGCGGCGCGGAGCCGGACCATCCGGGCGATGTCGTCCCGGGCGCGGGCGAGATCGGCGAAGTCGGCCAGGACCAGGGTGACGCCGGAGACGTCCCGGACGCCCGCGAAGCGCTGCAGCGCCTCGCGCCAGTACCCCTCGGCGACCTCCGGCCGACCGAGTCGGTGCTCGACGAGGCCGAGCGTGTGGAGCGCCCAGGCGAGGCTGAACACGTCCTCCGTTCCGCGGAGCGTGGTAAGGGCCTCGGCGAGGATGCCGGCCGCCGCCTCGAGGTCCTGGCTGAAGTAGCGGGCGTTCCCGAGCGCCCACAGAGCCCGGCCGACGGCCGCCCTGTCACCAAGCTCGCGGTACAGGGCCAGGCTCTCCTCGATGAGGGGCACCGCCCGAGGGATGTCCCAGGCGCCCACGACGTAGGGAAAGGAGACGTCGTACAGAGCGTTCGCGATAGCCGGCCGGTCACCCAGCTCGCGACGCAGCTGGAGGCACTGCTCGTAGTACTCCGCCGCCTTGGGCATCTCACCCCGCCAGTACGCCAGGCCGCCCGCAGCCTGGAGGGCTGCCGCGCGAGCCGCCGGGTGGTCGGCGGCATGGGGCAGGGCGAGGAGCCGCTCGAGGCGCTCCGCACCCTCGGCCAGCAACCCGCGCATCTGCCAGAAGCGCCACAGCGCCGCGCCGAGGCGCAAGCCCGTCTCCGCCCGATCGTGGTCGGCGACCCAGCCGAGTGCCGCGCGCAGGTTGCCGTTCTCCTGGTCGAGGCGGTCGAGCCACACCTTCTGGCGCGGCCCGGTCAGCTCGGGGGCGGCGGCCTCGCCGAGGTCCAGGCAGGCGGCCGCGTGGCGCTCGGCGACGGCGTCCGCCTCGCCGCTCCCGACGAGGCGCTCCAGGGCGAACTCCCGGATCGTCCCGAGCATCCAGAAGCGCGGCTCGCCGTCGGCCTCGTCCTGGCGGACGAGGCTCTGGTCGACCAGGGCGGACAGGCCGTCCAGGACGTCGAGCGACGCGGTGCCGCTCGAGCCGGCCCCGGCCTCGTCGCCGCCGGCGTCGCCGCACACGCGCTCCGCCCACTCCAGCGTCGCCCCGTCGACGAAGATGGCGAACCGGCCGAACAACCGGCGGCTCGGCTCGTCGAGCAAGTCGTGGCTCCAGGCGATGGCGCCGCGCAGCGTCTGCTGGCGGGCGGGCAGATCGCGGGAACCGGATGCGAGCAGGTCGAGACGGCTGCCGAGGCGGGCGAGCATCGCCTGTGGCGGCAGCAGCTTGACCCTGGCCGCGGCGAGCTCGATGGCGAGCGGCAGTCCGTCGAGGCGGGCGCACAGCTCGGCGACGGCCGGCGCGTTCGCGTTGGTCACCTGGAAGTCCGGCTTGACGGCGACGGCCCGCTCGATGAACAGCGCGACGGCCTCGTACTGGGAGAGTGCCGCGGCCTGCGGCAGCTCCGCGGGGTCCGGCAGGCCGAGCGGCGGGACAGGGAACTCCTGCTCCCCGGAGAGGTGCAGCACGGCCCGGCTCGTGACCACCACGCGGAGACCCGGCGCGGCCCGCAGCAGGTCCGCGACGAGCGGCGCGGCGGCGACGACCTGCTCGAAGTTGTCGAGGAGGAGCAGCAGGCGCCGCTCGCGCAGGTGGTCCGCCAGCCGCTCGGCCGGCGGCCGGAGCCCCGTGTCGAGGACGCCGAGGGCCGTCAGGACCGCCCGGGGCACGAGCTCGGGATCGTCGATCGGGGCGAGCGGCACGAAGAAGGCGCCGTCGGGGTAGTCGGCCGCGACCTCCGCGGCGAGCTGGAGGCCGAGTCGCGTCTTGCCCGTCCCGCCCGGCCCGGTCAGGGTCAGCAGCCGCGACCCGGCGAGGAGCCGGACCGCCTCGGCGACCTCGCGCTCGCGCCCGACGAAGCTCGTCAGCTGGGTCGGCAGGTTGTTCGGGGTCGCCTCGAGCGTCCGCAGCGGCGGGAAGTCGGCGGGGAGGGCGGCCACGGTGGCCTGGTGGAGGTGCTCCGGGCGGGCCAGGTCCTTGAGCCGGTGCTGGCCGAGGTCGACGAGCTCGACGCCGGTCGGGACCGCCGGCTCGACGAGGACGCGGACGCTGTCCGAGAGGAGGATCTGGCCGCCGTGCGCCGCCGCGGCGATCCGGGCGGCGCGATGGACGTCGAGGCCGACGTAGGTGTCGCCCGCGAGCACGCCCTCACCCGTGTGCAGGCCCATCCGCACGCGGACCTGGCCGCCCGCTGGCCACGAGGCGTCGGCGAGGGCCGTCTGGCCCGCGGCCGCGGCCGCGAGGCCGCGGACGGGGCTGGCGAACGCCGCGAAGACGGCATCGCCCTCGGTCCCCACCACGACGCCGTCCTCGGCCTCGACCGCCGCGCGGAGCAGGCGGTGATGCGCCTCGAGGACGGACGGGTAGGTCTCGCCGAGCTGCTGCAGCAGGCGCGTCGAGCCTTCGATATCCGTGAACAGGAAGGTGACGGTGCCGGTGGGGAGCGACCGGCCGGGACGCATGTGGTTGGCGCCTCCTCAGGCTCGATCGTCCGTCGCGGTGGTCGTCCGGTGGGGGACGCGCCTCGCGCTGCCGCGGCGTCCGACCGGCAGGTCGGCCGTCTGCGTCCGCCTCAGCATCATCCGTCCCTCCCTGGGCCCGAGGACCGTGGGCGGCATCGTGACCCTGCAGCGGCGCCCCGTCAACGGGGTCGCGCCCCGCGCCACCCGTCACGGGAGTGTGCCGCGCTCAGCTAGGCTATCGGCCATGGCGTCGCCGACCCCCGGTCCCGCAGCGTCGCTGCCGACCGGCCTCGATCTGAGCACGGCCGACCTCGAGCGGTGGATCCGCGAGGGCGCGCCGCCGCTCGGCAAGATCGTCCTGATCGTCATCGTCGCGGTCGTCGTGGTCCGCCTGGCCCGGCTCTTCGTGCGGGGCGTGGTCAAGGCCCTCCTGGACCGCGAGGCGACCGAGGGCACGGCCCAGGAGCTGAGCGCGCTCGAGCTCAAGAAGCGGATGGACACCCTGGAGAGCCTCGGGACGAACGTCCTCCAGTTCTTCATCGTCGTCATCGCCGGGCTGATGATCCTCAACGAGCTGCAGTACAACGTCGGGCCGGCGATCGCCGGGCTCGGCATCGTCGGCATCGCCGTCGGGTTCGGGGCCCAGTCGCTCGTCAAGGACTACCTGGCGGGTGCCCTCATCCTGGTCGAGAACCAGTACGCCAAGGGCGACGTCGTGCGGATCGCCGGCGTCGCGGGGGCGGTCGAGGACTTCAGCCTGCGACGCACGACACTGCGCGACCTGGACGGGACGGTCCACACCGTGCCGAACGGGCAGATCGGCGTTGCCTCCAACCTGACCCGGGTCTGGGCCCGCATCAACCAGGACGTCCAGGTCGCCTACGGGACCGACATCGAGCGGGCGACCGAGGTGGTGGATCGGGTCGGCCGGGAGCTGGCCTCCGACCCGGACTGGAAGCGGCGGATCCTGGAGGCGCCGCGGGTCGAGCGGGTCGAGGCGCTCGGCGAGTTCGGCATCACCCTGAAGATCCTCGGCAGCGTCCGCGCCTCCGAGCAGTGGGCGGCGGCGGGCGAGCTGCGCAAGCGGCTCCTCGCCGCCTTCCACGAGGCGGGCATCGAGATCCCGCGGCCGCAGCGCGTGATCCTGACCCGGCCGCCGGCGGCGGGCGGCGGCGGGACCGCGGTCGCCGGCGCGGCTGGCCTCGCGGGGGCCGAGGCCACCGCGGCCCCCGAGTCCGCGCCCACCGAGGAGGACCTGGCCCAGGGGGCCGACTGAGGCGCGCCGCGCTCGCCCCCTCCGGGCCCGCGTCACCGCCCGCCGAGCGCCGTCGGGCCCCTGCTACGATGGCCGCCGACGCAGCCCGGGAGCGCACCGAGCGCCAGGAGGACCGTTGTGAGCCTGGACCAGCCGGCCGAGCCGACCTCGTCCCAGTCGCCGCCCCCGCCCGACGACGGGCCGTCGCAGCCGGAGATCGAGGCCCTCCTCGCCGAGCGCCGGACCTTCGCCCCGCCGCCGGCCTTCGCCGCCGAGGCGAACGCGGGGCGTCAGCTGTACGGCGAGGCCGAGCGCGATCCGGAGGCCTTCTGGGCCGGTCTCGCCCACCAGCGCATCCGCTGGACGACGCCGTTCGAGCGCACGCTCGACTGGGACCTCCCCTTCGCGAAGTGGTTCGTGGGCGGCCAGCTCAACGTCGCCTGGGAGTGCGTCGACAAGCACGTCGAGGCGGGCCTGGGAGACAAGGTCGCCTACCACTGGGTCGGCGAGCCGGGCGACACCCGGACCGTCACCTACGCCGACCTGCAGCGCGAGGTCTCGAAGGCCGCCAACGCGCTCCGCGAGCTCGGCGTGGAGACCGGCGACCGGGTCGCGATCTACCTGCCGATGATCCCCGAACTGCCCATCGCGATGCTCGCCTGCGCCCGGATCGGCGCGCCGCACACCGTGGTCTTCGGCGGGTTCAGCGCGGAGGCCCTGGCGGGCCGCATGAACGACGCCCAGGCGAAGGTCCTCATCACGGCTGATGGCGGCTGGCGGCGCGGCAAGCAGGTCGGCCTCAAGCACCATGCCGACGAAGCCCTCGCCGACAGCCCGTCGGTCGAGCGCGTCCTCGTCGTCCGCCGGCTGGGCGACGAGGTCCACATGGTCGAGGGTCGCGACGTCTGGTGGCACGACGTGGTGGAGCGCCAATCGGCCGACTGCCCGCCGGTCCCGGTCGACGCCGAGCATCCCCTCTACCTGCTCTACACCTCGGGTACGACGGCCAAGCCCAAGGGCATCGTCCACACCAGCGCCGGCTACCTCCTCGGGACGGGCTGGACCCACGAGATGGTCTTCGACATCAAGCCCGACGACGTCTACTGGTGTGCCGCCGACATCGGCTGGGTGACCGGCCACTCGTACATCGTCTATGGCCCGCTGTCGAACGCGACGACGAGCCTCATGTACGAGGGCGCCCCGGACTTCCCCGGGCCGGACCGCTGGTGGTCGATCGTCGAGTCGTACGGCGTCACCATCCTGTACTGCGCGCCGACGGCGATCCGAGCATTCATGAAGGTCGGCGAGGAGTGGCCCGCCAGGCACGACCTCTCGTCGCTCCGGCTGCTCGGCTCGGTCGGCGAGCCCATCAACCCGGAGGCCTGGCTGTGGTACCAGCGGCACATCGGCGGCGGCCGCTGCCCCGTGGTCGACACCTGGTGGCAGACCGAGACGGGGATGATCATGATCAGCCCCCTCCCCGGCGTGACGACGACGAAGCCTGGCTCCGCGACGTTCCCCCTGCCCGGCATCGCCGCCGACGTCGTCGATGAGTACGGCCGCAGCGTCCCCTTCGGCGGCGGCGGCTACCTCGTCCTGACCCGGCCCTGGCCGGCCATGTTGCGGGGCATCTGGGGCGACCCGGAGCGCTACCGCCAGACGTACTGGAGCCGCTTCCCGGGCAAGTACTTCGCCGGCGACGGGGCGAAGCGCGACGAGGACGGCTACCTCTGGCTGCTCGGCCGGGTCGACGACGTCATGAACGTGGCCGGCCACCGGATCAGCACGATGGAGGTCGAATCCGCCCTCGTCGACCACCGGGCCGTGGCGGAGGCTGCCGTCGTCGCCAAGCACGACCCGGTCAGCGGCCAGGCCATCTTCGCCTTCGTCATCCTGCGGGCCGGGTTCGAACCGTCGGACGCGCTCGCCGTCCAGCTCCGCGAGCACGTCGCCTATGTCATCGGCCCCATCGCCCGGCCCAAGTTCCTCATGTTCGTGCCCGACCTGCCGAAGACCCGCTCCGGCAAGATCATGCGTCGCCTCCTCCGCGACCTGGCCGAGGGCCGGGCGCTCGGCGATACGACGACCCTCGCCGACGCCGGGGTCGTGGAGACGATCCGCGAGCGGTCGGGGTCGACCGAGGAGGCCTGAGGGGTGCCCTTCAACCTGTTCCGGCGCAAGGACGAGGCCGGGTCCGCGGCGTCCGGCCAGGGCGCCGCCTCGGGCGCGCACGGACCCGGGGGACCGGCCGGCCATGGCGTCGCCTTCGACGGCCTGACCGAGGAGTGGCGGCTCCTGGGCGAGATGCACATCGACGGGCGCCTGTCCGACGCGCTCAATCGTCGCGAGGCGATCCCGATCTCGGCTGTCTCCTGGGCGCCCGCGGACGGGTCGTCGCCGCTCGAGCCGGTGCCAGGGCTGCGGAGCATCGACCCCTACGACCTCATCGTGGTCCTGGCCGGAGAGGGCAGCCAGCCGCCGCTGAGTGAGGCGGAGCGGGCGGCCCACCGGGTCCACAAGGTCGGCTACGACGTCGCGCTCGACGCCGCTCCGTACACCGTCTACGGGACGGTGTACCTCCACCCCGGGTCCGAGCCGGAGCGGCTGCTCGACCGGGCGACCGACCTGTTCGTGGCGGTCACCGACGCCGAGGCGTACCTCGGCGAGCAGCGGGTCGGCGATCCGGATGTGGACACCGTCCTGGTCAACCGCTCCTACCTGCGGGGCGTCAAGCAGATCGACCGCCGGACGCGCCAGCCGCATCGCCCGCTGCCGGGCCAGCCGCTCGGCGGGGTGAGCTGGACCGACCGCTCGCGCTGAGGGCCCGGCGGGCCGGCTGGACCCGGACGGGGCTCCCGAATCGGGAGCGGCCTAGACCCGGACCGCCTCCTTGGGCCGGGCGAACAGGCCGCGGAGCGCCGGTCGGGCGGCAGGCGTCGTCTTCTGGGGCGCCAGGATCCGTTCGGCGAGGGCGTCGAAGTCCTCGTTGATGCGTTCCTTGGGGAAGCGCTCGACGACGGTCCGACCCTCGTTCGCGGCCCGCACGAAGAGCAGGCCCGCCGAGCGCACCAGCGCCAGCGTCGGCAGGCCGACCGTGCGCTCCATGTCGGCCACCGAGACCCCGCTGTTGGCCCGGTTGACGACCATCGCCAGGCGCTCGCGGACGCCGAGCTCGGCCGCCACGTCACGGAACTGGACCGCGGCGCGGAGGGCCGGCACGTCCGGGGTGACCGGGACGATGATGCGGTCCGCCCGCTCGAAGATCGCCTTGTTCAGCGGCCCGTAGTCCGGGTGCATGTCTACGACGATGAAGTCGAAGCCGCGCCGGGAGGCCGCGATCGCGTCCACGACCCGCTCTGGCACGAGGATGTCGGTATGGAGCGGGCTCGCCGACAGGACGACGACCTTGAGGCCCGAACCGTGGTCCGCGGCCATCTCGGCGAACGTCTCGGCCGGCCCGCCGTCGGCCTCGTCATCCCAGGCGTCCGCGACGGTGCGGACCTGGTCGAGGCCCAGCGATGACCCGACGTGCCCGGTCACCGTGTCCGCGTCGACGAGCAGGACGCGCTGGCCGCGGCGGACCTGGAGCGTGGCCGCGAGATTGAGGGCGACCGTCGTCTTGCCGACGCCGCCCTTCGGGTTGAAGACGACGAGGACGGTCGCTCGCCGCGCCCAGTCGCCCGCCTCGACCGGGCCGCCCTGGAGGACGGCGCCGCTGCCGTCGTCGACGGTCTGGGCGCGGATGAGCATCGCCTCGACCCGCCAGCGGAGCGACTCGGCTGAGTAAGGCCGGGCGAAGTACTCGTCGTCGATGCCGGTCCGGCTCCCGCCGCTGGTGAGCTTCTCGAGCGTCCGCGGCGAGACGACCATGAGGGCCGGGATGGCACGGCCCTCGTCGTGGAGCAGGGAGTACAGCTCGAGCGAGGTGTCGAAGTCGGTCTCCCCGTCCAGGATGGCCACCCCGACGTCGCGTCGGCCGGCGAGGACGGCCTCGAGCTCCTCCGCCCGCTCGACGCGGATGGTCTCGTAGCCGGCCTCGTGCAGCTCGCTGCTGACGGGGACGTACTCCTCCCGCGGGAGGGCGATGACGACGACCGGGCGTGGCACGTGCGGCTCCTCCGACGCCTTCCGCGTCGCCCTCAGGCCTCGGACTCGGGGTCGCGGGCCGAGACGTTGACGATCCCGTCGCCGGCCTTCAGGACGCGCGCCTGGAAGCCGGGCAGGGTGGGGATGACGTCGCGCACCGAGAGCTCGTCGTCGTGGGCGACGCTGAAGACGAACTCCCCGTCCGGCCCCGACGAGACGCCGACGCTCTGGACGCCCGGGAGGCGGCCGAGCTGGCGCTTGAAGCTGGCGATGCTGGCGACGCTGACCAGGCCCACGACCACGACCTGGGTGTGCTGCGCGGCAGCCGGCCTGGCCGGTCGGGCGTGCTCGGGGGCGCCGGTCGGGACGAGGTCGGCCAGCCGCGCGGCCAGCGACTCCTCGCCGAACTCGGGGATCTGCTCGTCCGCGCTCGCGGCGTCGGCGACGGCGGCGGCCTCGGCTCCGGCGAAGTCCGGCGTCAGACCGAGGGCGGCCAGGCGGGGATCCTGCTCCGGCGGCTCGGCACCCGCGTCCTGCGGCTCGGCACCCGCGTCCTGCGGCTCGGCCGTCGCGTCCTGCGGCTCGGCCGTCGCGTCCTGCGGCTCGGCCGTCGCGTCCTGCGGCTCGGCGGTCGCGTCCAGCGGCTCGGCCGTCGTCGACTCGGGCTCTGCGCTGGCCGCGCCGATCCCCGCCGCGTCCGGCTCGGCCGTCGGCTCCTCCGGCGCGCGCTCGGCGGCCTCGGCGGCGGCCTGGATGGCCGCCATCGCGGCCTCCCGCTGCGCATCGTCGAGCTCGCTGGTCTCGGCAGTCGGGTCAGCCTGGTCGCTTTCGACCGGCCACGTACCTGCGGTCTCGTCGTGGGCGGCCGGGTCCACGGACACGCCGATCGCGATGGACTCGGGCGCCTCGGCGACCGACTCGACGGGCGGCGCATCGGCGGCGGTCGTCTCGGCGGCGGTCGCCTCGACGACGGCAGGGTCCGCCGGCTCGACGACCTCGGCCTCGACCTCCGCCTCGGCCTCGATTTCCGCGGCCGGCTCCGGCGCGACGGGGGCGGCGGACAACGGCTCGAGCAGGAGGACGTCCATATCGTCGAAGGCGGGCGCTTCGGGCAGGTTCGCCGCGAGGCTGGCGAAGAGGGTCGGGTCCTCCTCTTCCAGGAGTCGCTGGAAGAAGGCGTCCATCTCCGTCTCGAACGCCCCGACTCGGCTCTGGACGCGGTCGATGCGCCGCTCGATGAGCGCGGCATGATCCTCCAGCTCGCGTTCCAGGGCCTGCTTCCGGGCCCCGATCCGCTGCTCGGTCTCCTCACGGATGCGGGCGATCTCGGCCTTCGACCAGTCCCGGATGGCAGCCACGTCGTCGTCGCTGCGCCGCTTCAGCTCGGTCGCCTCCTCGGCGGAGACGGTGTGGATGCGCTCGACGCAGGTCTTCGAATCGGTGTGGACCTGCTCGAGCGTCGTCGCGCGGGCGGCCTCCGCGGCGGCCTGCATGGCCTTGACGAGATCGGCCAGGAACTTGACCGGACGGGCGTTCTCGGGCCTGACGCGGCGCTGGACGGGCGGTGCGGCAGCCTCGTCGGGGGCGACCTCGGCAGTCGGAGCGGCCCCCGGCGCATCGGCAACGGACGCGACGGCAGGGGGTTGCGGCGTCGCCTCGTCGGCGTCGTCGGCGGCGGCGTCGGCCGAGGACGCGACCATGAGCGCCGGGTCTGGGCCGTTGTCGGGTTCGGCGACCGCCTCGGCGGAGT
>DASVYJ010000052.1:0-31162 GCA_036392215.1 Candidatus Limnocylindrales bacterium
TGGCCGGGGTCACCACGAGGTCGACGTCGGGGCAGCCGTCGATGCCGAGCGGTTCCGCGTCCCGCCACCACTCGTCGGCCCGCTGCTCGAGGCGCAGTCGTCGCGGAGGCTCCGCTCCGAGGGCCAGCCGCACGTCGGCGCGGACGGTCCGCCAGGCCCCGTCGGTCGTGACGGCGTAGTCGACGAGCGCCGGCCGACCCTCGAGGACCAGCGCGACCGTGCCAGCCAGGCGGTAGCCGCGAGTCGTGGCGGACAGCAGGAAGCGCTCGGTGGAGGCGGCTTCGGAGCGCGTCCAGATCACGGAGCGGAGCGGTCCCGCGGGGCCCGGCCGCCGCGGGGACACGAGGCCGGACGCGCTCAGCGCAGGGCCGTGTGGCCGTTGGCGTCGCAGACGGCGTAGATGGCGTGGCTGTCGCGGGCGTACCCGGCGACGTGGAGGAAGCCCGAGCAGCCGGGTACCGTGCACTTCCAGACCCACCAGACCGGGTCGTCGCCGAGCGGCGTCGTCTCCCCGGCGACCTTGTCCTGGAGGCCAGCGTGGGCCGCCAGGGTCGCCTCGACCCGGCTCGCGCGCTCGCTGGCGCTCTCGCTGGAGTATGGGTAGCTCTGGCCGATGTTCGACGAGACCATGCGCTCCGGCTCCGACCAGGGATGGGTGCCCGAAGGGGGGGTTGGGTGGCCGCCGGTGGCGGCGCATGTGAGCGCGGCACGCCACCGGCAGGCGGCAGTATAGGCCGCGTCCGCGGCGGTGCACGCCCGGCGCGTCGAGTCGATCCGTCCCCTGCGCCCGGACCCGTGAACGGCAGTGGCCGAGCCTCTGCCGACCGAGCCTCAGTCGGCCGAGGGCCGCAGGCAGTCGACCACCGCCTCGACGGCCTCCCGGGCCCGCCCTTCGCCGAGTCCGTACCACGGCGGCCCCACGATGACCCGCTCGGCCGCGCCGTCCCAGGCGCGGAGCCGGTCGCGCGCCTCGTCCGGTCGACCGGCGACAGCGATCGCGTCGAGCAGCTCGTCGTCGATGAGGGCGGCCATCGCGTCCGCATCGCGCCGGACGAAGGCGCGCCGCAGCTCTCCCTGGAGCGCGCCACGCCCGTGCAGCTCCAGGATCCCGCGGTAGGACGGTGTCGTGGCGTAGAAGGCGAGCTGGAGGCGGGCGGCTCGGCGGGCGGCGTCCGGGTCGTCGCCGACCGAGACGATCGCAGCCGCCGTGATCGGGCAGGCTCCGGACGGGCGGCCCGTCCGGGCGAGCCCGTCGGCGACAGCCGGGCCCACGATCTCCGCGAGGTAGCGCGGCGAGGCGAGGGGGTGGCCGAGCAGCCCGTCGGCGACCTCGCCGCAGGTCCGCGACATGACCGGCCCGACCGCCGCCAGCAGGATCGGCACGTCGCGACGCTCCGGGCGCGGCGGGCCGTGGAACGTCGGCATCGTGATCCGGTAGAACTCGCCCTCGTGGGTGACGGCCGCGCCGCGGTTCGCTGCCCAGACGGTCCGGACCGCGCGGACGTACTCCGCGAGGCGGGCGGCGGGCCGGTCGTACGGGACGGAGAAGCGCGCCTCCATCACCCGCCTGACCTGCGGTCCGAGGCCGAGCACGAAGCGCTCGCCCGACAGCTCGTCGAGATCCCAGGCGGTCAGGGCGGTGATGGTCGGTGAGCGCGGGAAGGCGAGGGCGACAGCGGTCCCGACGACGATGCCATCGGTCGCCGCGAGGCAGGTCTGGGCGGCCACGAAGCCGGAGTGGTCGAGCTCGGTCAGCCAGGCGGATTCGAAGCCGGCTTCCTCGGCCAGCCGGGCGAGTCCGGCAAGGCCGCGGAGTGGTCCGCCGAGCCCGAGCCCGAGTCGCATCCGCCACCTCCCGACGCATCCTCGCAGAACCGCGGGTGCGGCGCCGCTGGGGCCCGGCGTTCACCGGCCCTCCGTGCAGGATCGCGGGGACGATATCCGGCGGGTACGGCCGCCGGCGGCGGCCTCGGTGTCGTCCCCCTGCATCACCGGCAAGCCGCCCGGATGGACGTGCCAGCCGCGTTGCCTGGGCGGCCGGCGTCACGCCGCCGCCACGCAACCGTCACCAGCCCTGCGGTCACCAGGCCGCTGGCAGCCCGTGGCTCCGCGGATCCGTCGCGGCGGCGACCGTCCCGCCGGCCGCCGGCCCGCCGTCGACGAGCTCGACGGCATGGGCGTGGCCGAGCCGGCCGTCGAACGCCCGCGTCCGCTCGACGTGATGGCCGAGCGCCTCGAGGCCCTCCAGCAGCCCCTCGCGGAAGCGCGGCTCTGCCGCGACGCGATCGGGCGGGGCGAAGTGCGCCGGCGGCTCGGCGAAGCAGCGCGGCGCGGCGATCGCCGTCGCGACGTCCAGGTGACCGTCGACGAGCGCGGAGGTGACCTCGGCCAGGATCGCCGGCTGCGCGTCGCCGCCCATCGAGCCGAGCACGATCCACGGCCGCCCGTCGCGCAGGAGCATCGCGGGGAGCAGCGTGTGGAGGGTCCGCTTGCCCGGAGCCAGCACGTTCGGATGCTCCGGATCGAGCGAGAAGTAGGCGCCCCGGTTCTGGTAGTGGATGCCTGTGGCGGGATCGAGCACGCCCGAGCCGAAGCCCATGTAGTTCGACTCGATGAGGCTGGCCGCGTTCCCCCAGCGGTCCACCGCGGCGAGGTAGACCGTGCCGCCGCCGAGCGGCCGGCGGGAGGGCGGTGGCGGCGTCGCCCGGCCCGGGTCGATCCGCGAGGCCAGCCCCGCAAGGTGGGTCGCCGACAGCAGCTCGCCGACGGGGACGGTCCGGACGGCTGGGTCGGTCAGCCATCCGTCGCGCTCGGCGAGGGCGAGCAGGCCGGCCTCGAGCCCGAGGTGGAGCCAGCGGACGTCGGGCCCCAGGCCGTCGGCGAAGTCCGCCGGTGGTGGCGGCTCGAAGCGGCCGAGGATCCCGAGCAGCTGCAGCGCGGTCAGCCCCTGGCTGTTCGGCGGATGCGTGGCCACCGTCACGCCCCGGTAGTCGAGCGCGATCGGCTCGCCCCAGGTCGAGGCGTGCCGGCGGAAGTCGGCCACGACGAGCGGCGAGCCGGCCGCGGCCAGCCCGGCACACTGGCGCTCCGCGGTCTCACCCTCGTAGAAGTCGTCGAAGCCGGCCTCCGCCAATCGCTCGAGCGTCGCGCCGAGGGCAGACAGGCGGACGCGCTCGCCCAGCCGCCAGGGTCGGCCATGCGCGCGGTGGACGGCGAACCACGGCGAAGCCGGCGCGAGGGTCTCGGCGTAGATGCGGGCCGCGGTCTCGACGGACTCGACATAGCCGTCCCAGGCCGGGAACCCACCGCGGGCCAGCTCGATCGCCGCGGCGAGGAGTGCCGTCCGCGGCAGCCGTCCGAAGCGCTCGTGGGCGTCTGCCCAGGAGCGGACCGCGCCGGGGACCGTGACCGTCGCCTCGGGGCCCCGAAGCGGCATCGTCGCGTGGCCCGCGGCGAGGAGGCGGGCAGGGTCGGCGGCGGCCGCGGCCCGCCCGGATCCGTTGAGGGCGTGGAGCCGACCGCGACCGCCGGCCGCGGCCGCGTCCCAGATGAGCCAGAACGCGTCCCCGCCGATGCCGCAGGCGTTGCCCATCACCACGGCCAGGACCGCATTCGTGGCGATGGCCGCGTCGACGGCGCTGCCGCCCGCTCGGAGCACGTCGAGTCCGGCGGCGGATGCGAGATGGTGCGGGGCGACGACGGCCCCCGTCGCACCCCGCGCGAGCCGCGGCGGGACGAGGACGCGGGCGGCCTCGGCAGGTGGTTCCGTCACGGACGGCAGCGTATCGCCCGAAACGACTCGCCGCCGTCGCGGGCACGGGTCGGCGCGGCCGCCGCGTGATGACGGTCGCACGGGTCTGCCTGTCGCCGCGCCAGCCCGGACCTTCGGGTCCGCCTGCGCCGGACCGCGGCCGTTACCCTAGCGGCGTGACCCGCTCCCTGTGGTCGATGCTGGCGGCGACGTTCGTGCTCCGGGTGAGCACGGCGATCACCGGCACCATCCTGGTCTTCTACCTGGCCCACCTGAACCGGACCGGCGCACGCGTCGGGTCCGGCGAGGTCGCCTTCCTCGAGACCGGCTTCTACATCACCGAGGTCGGCGGCGCGCTCGTCTTCGGGGTCCTGGCCGACCGGGTCGGCCGCAAGGCGATCATGCTCCTGGGGCCGGTCTTCGGGGCCGTCGCGGTCTTCCTCACGGGACTCACCACGCGCGTCCCGATCCTGTTCGTGACCCGGCTCCTCGAGGGGGCGTCCACCGCGGCCTCGGTCCCCTCGACCCTGGGCTTCATCGCCGCCGAGACCGTCGACGACGAGATCCTGCGCGGCAGGGTCGTCGCGGTCTTCGAGCTCGTCACCCTCGGCGGCCTGCTCGCCATCGGGCCGTTCATGGCCGGGGTCCTGTGGCACTTCTTCGGCCCGTTCGCCTTCTTCGTCAACTGCGGCATCTACCTGGTCTCGCTCGCCGGCTACGCCTACGGCGTCGTCGAGCTGCAGCCTGCGAGGGTCGAACCGACCGCTGCGGCGACCGCGGATGCCCGGCCGGCCCGCGGCCTCGACCACCGGCCCGCAGAGGGGTCGCCCGCCGCGCCCCTCGCTCCGACCGTGCCCTCGCCTGGCGCCCTTGGCCGCTACCGCCGCGTCTTCCTCGACCGCCAGGTGCTGCTGTTCGCCCCGACCTGGCTGGCCATCAACGCGATCATCGGCCTGTGGCGGTCGCAGGCTCCCTTCCTGCTCACGGGCGAGAGCACCTTCCGCGACCCGAACCAGCTCCTGCTGCGGGGCTTCAGTCCCTTCCAGATCGGTGCCGGCATGGCCGTCCTGTCGCTGTTCTTCGGGGCCGGCATCCTCTTCTGGGGCAACGCCTTCGGCCGCTTCCGCCGCACGACGATCCTGCTGTTCGGCCTGGTCGCCTTCTCGGTCGCGACGGCGACCGTGCTCGTCCTCAACCACGCCTTCGGCCTGCCGCCCCTGGTCATCGGCGCGCTCCTCATCGTCCTCGTCGCGGCCCTGTTCGTGCTGGCCGGCGCGACGCCGGCGGCCGTCGGCCTGCTGGCCGACGTGAGCGAGGGCTTCCACGAGGATCGCAGCACGATCATGGGCCTCTACTCGGTCTTCCTCGGGCTCGGCCAGGTGATCGGCATCGCGGCCGCCGGCGTCGCGGCGTCGCTCGGCGGGGTCGACGGGCTCGTGGTGGCGACCGCGCTGCTCATCGCCGTGGGCCTGGCCGCACTGCTCAACCTGCGCGCTAGGGAGCACGTCCTCCCGAGCGCGACGGCCCATGTCTCGCCGCTCCAGGCGCTCCGCTCGTTCCGCCACCGCGAGCCGGAGCCGCGCCGGGCGGACCGGCCCGGCGAGGGCTGACAGGCCGCCGACCCGGCGCGAGGCCGCCCTCGCACCCCCGCCGCGGCCGTATCATCTCCGCCAAGCCGGGCGGCCTGAGGGGGACGCCGAGGAGGATCCCGTGGTCGTCGCCATCGTCACCGATTCCGCCGCCGACCTCCCGCCCGCGGAGGCCGACACCGCGGGCATCCGCGTCGTGCCTCTGACCGTCTCCTTCGGGGACCAGTCGTTCCGGGCCGGCGTCGACCTCTCGACCGAGCAGTTCTGGGCGCGGATGACCGCGCCCGACGCGCCGTTCCCCACGACGGCCGCGGCGAGCCCGGGCGCCTTCCAGGTCGCCTTCCAGGAGGCCTTCGACGCCGGTGCGGAGGCGATCGTCTACGTCGGCGTCGCGGGCTCGCTCTCGGGGACGATCAAGAGCGCCCACATCGCCCGCGACCTCTTCCCGGGTCGGAACATCTACGTCATCGACTCGCGCTCCGCCTCGATGGCGGTGGGCGTCCTCGCCCTCCTCGGGGCGGAGCGTGCTGCGGCCGGCGTGAGCGCCCCGGACATCGCGGCCGAGCTCGAGCTGCGGACGGCCGACACCGACTTCTACGTCGTCCTGGAGACGCTCGACTACCTCGTCCGCGGCGGGCGGCTGAGCGGGACGCGGGCGGCCATCGGGACGCTGCTGTCGATGAAGCCCATCCTGACCATCCGCGACGGGGTCGTCGAGCAGGCGGACCGGGTCCGGACGCGGTCGAAGGCGCGGGAGCGGATCCTGGAGCTCATGGCGACGCGGCCCGTGGAGCGGCTCGCCATCCTCCACGCCGGGGACGTGCCCGACATCGACCAGTTCCGCCTCGAGGTCGTCGAGCGCGTGCCCGGCGGGATCGACCCTGCCCACGTCACGACCCAGCTCATCGGCGCCTCGATCGGCCCGCACGTCGGGCCGGGCGCGTACGGCGGCGTCCTGCTCTACCGGCGCGACTAGCTGGAACGGCCCGGCCGGTCCCTCAAGCCGGACAGCCGCCCAGGCCCGCCAACCTCTCGCCGCGTCGACGTCGAGGGCCGCTCCGCCCGCTCGGCCGGGGCCCATCGGCCCTGTGCGTCGGCCGTTCGGCCGTCGGTATACTCGGGCCACTTCCGGCGCGGTGCCGCTCCGCAGCTTCGCGAGGCCGCCGCGCGCAGTCGTGGGCCCGTCAGTACGACGGTCGGAATCTGGCAGGCCGCGCTCTCCCACTGCGCGCGCGCCTGCGAAACGGAGGCGCCGAGTCCATGACCACCGAGCAGATCGCCGCGCGGATCAACCCCTGGGAGGTCGCGCAGCAGCAGTTCGACCTCGCGGCCGAACGGCTGAACCTCTCGCCCGGCCTGCGCAAGATCCTGCGCGAGCCCCGTCGGACCTTGACCGTCCACTTCCCGGTCAAGATGGACGACGGCTCGGTCCAGGTGTTCACCGGCTATCGCGTCCAGCACAACCTCTCGCGCGGTCCCGCCAAGGGCGGCATCCGCTACCACCAGGACGTCAGCATCGACGAGGTGAAGGCCCTCGCGATGTGGATGACCTGGAAGTGCGCGGTCGTCGGCATCCCCTACGGCGGCGGCAAGGGCGGCGTCGTCGTCGACCCCAAGAAGCTGAGCCAGCGCGAGGTCGAGGGCCTGACACGCCGCTTCGCGACGGAGATCAGCATCATCATCGGGCCCGAGCGCGACATCCCGGCCCCGGACGTCAACACGAACGCCCAGACGATGGCCTGGATCATGGACACATACTCGATGCACGTCGGGTACACCGTGCCGGGCGTCGTGACGGGCAAGCCGATCCCGTTGGGCGGCTCGCAGGGCCGCAACGAGGCGACGGCCCGCGGCGCGGTCTACACCATCGTCGAGGCGGCCGCCCATCTCGGGATGGACCTCCACACCGCGAAGGTCGCCGTCCAGGGCTTCGGCAACGCCGGCTCCATCGCCGCCCAGCTGATGGCGGCCGAGGGGTCGACGATCGTCGCCGTGTCCGACTCGACCGGCGGCATCCGCAAGGCCGACGGCCTCGACATCGAGCGCGTCATCGCCTGGAAGAAGGAGCACGGGACGGTCCAGGGGTTCCCCGGCGCGAGCGACTGCGGCCAGGCCGAGGTCCTCGAGGCCGACTGCGACATCCTCATCCCGGCCGCGCTGGAGAACCAGATCACGGCCGAGAACGCGGGCCGGATCAAGGCCCGCCTCATCGCCGAGGCGGCCAACGGTCCGACGACGCCCGAGGCGGACCAGATCCTGCACAAGGCCGGGAAGTTCATGATCCCGGACATCCTGTGCAACGCCGGCGGCGTGACCGTCAGCTACTTCGAGTGGGTCCAGGACCTGAACCGCGACTTCTGGAACGAGGCGACCGTCAACTCCAAGCTCAAGGAGATCATGGTCAAGGCCTTCGGTTCGACCCTCGAGATGAGCCTCAAGGAGCAGGTCGACATGCGCACGGCGGCCTACCTGCTGGCCGTCCAGCGCGTCGCCGACGCCACCTCCGTCCGAGGCCTGTATCCGTAGGTCGCTGCCTCGCCCCGCTCGCGAAGCCCCGGCTCCGGCCGGGGCTTCGCTCTCTCCGTCCGCCCCCGAGGGCTGCGCCGGCCCGGTGCTACGATGCCCCGGCCATGCTCGACCACGAAGAGAAGTTCCTGTTCAAGGAGGAGATCCTCCACCTGGCCAACTCCCTCGCCGAGCCGGGGGTGCTGGACAACGTCGAGGACCTCCTGACCGACGTCATCACCAGCCCGCGCTTCGACTCGGAGGTCTTCACTCTCGAGCGCTCGCTCCAGGTGATGCTCGGCGGGCGAGCCGGCACCACCCTCGTCGGGCTGCTGACGGTGACCCCCGAGGTCTTCGACGAGGTGGCCGAGGTCCGCATCCCGGGCGAGGTCCACGAGCGCCTTGTCGCCTGGCGCGCCCGCTTCGGCCTGGCCATCGACAACGCCCTCAACTACCTCAACAACCCCGACGGGATCCAGGGCCACAACTTCGCGACGCAGGTCGCCCACGTCGAGGAGCGACGCGTCCTGCAGGGCCGCCTGACGCTCGTCCGGTACAACAACGAGCCGCAATTCTTCCTGGCCGACGCGAGCGTGTTCCTGGGCCTCGTGGTCGACATCCTGGAGCGGCTCGGGCCCTACCTGGAGCCCGACGCGGTCGACGCGGAGACGCTGTCGCGGCTGCGCGAGGCCGTCCAGCTGGTGGAACGCAAGACGACCGTCCGCGGCTGACCACCGTCGGTCCCGCCCCTCGCGTCGCCGGTCGGCCAGGGCGGCGACCGCTTCCGCCGCGCCGGGCTGCCGGCTAGGCTACGCGGCCATGCGCCACCTGTACCTCGCCGCGACCGGCATGAACCGGGGCAAGACGACGGCCAGCCTCGGCCTGCTCGACGGGTTCCTCGGCCGCGGCCTGGAGGTCGGTTTCACGAAGCCCGTCGGCCAGCGGACCGTCATCCAGGACGGCGTGCCCGCGGACGAGGACGCCGTGCTCATGCAGAGCGTCTTCGGTCTGCCCGACCCCCTCTCGGTGATGAGCCCCGTCCACATCCCGCGCGGCTTCACCAAGGCCTACATCGACGGCGAGGTGGTCGAGGACCTCGGTGACCGCCTGCGGGCTGCCCACGCGACGCTCGGCGACCGCGAGGTCGTCCTCATCGAGGGCACGGGCCACGCCGGCGTCGGGGCGGTCGTGGGGCTCTCCAACGCCTCGGTCGCGGCGATGCTCGACGCGCCTGCCGTCATCGTCAGCGAAGGCGGGGTCGGCCGGCCGATCGACGAGATCGTCCTGAACGCGGCGCTCTTCGCCCGTCACGGCGTGGAGGTCGCGGGCGCCATCGTCAACAAGGTGGACCTCGACGCCCAGCCCCGCATCGAGCGCTACCTCGGACGCGGCCTCGCCCGCCACGGCATCGACCTGCTGGGCATCCTGCCGTACCGACCCATCCTCTCGAGCCCGACGCTGGCCATGGTCCTGGAGGGCCTGCGAGCCGAGCCGATCTGGCCTGGGCCCGACCTGGACAAGGTGATCGACGGGGTGGCCGTCGCGGCGATGAGCCTCGGGCACGTCCTCGAGCGGATGGGCCCGGGCACGCTCGTGATCGTGCCGGCCGACCGCGAGGACGTCATCCTGGCCATCGCCTCGACCCACCTCATCGGCCCCCGGACCGTCGAGGCCGTCGCGCTCGAGGGTCGCCCGTTGCGCGACACGCCGGCCGGCGGCTGGCCCGACGCCGGAGCGCCCGCGACGCCGGCCGACGCACCACCCGAGCCGCAGCCAGCCGGCGTGGGCCTGATCCTGACCGGCGGGTATCGGCCCGGCGGGCCCGTCCTCGAGGCCATCCGCCGGGCCGACATGTTCGCTGCGCTCGTCGAGACGGACACGTACCGGGCCGCCTCCGACGTCCACGACCTGCTGGTCAAGACACATCCGGGCGACGCGGGCAAGATCGAGCTGATCAAGCGGCTCGTCGCCGAGCACCTCGACGTCGACCGGATCCTGTCCGTCGCCCGCGCGCCCCGCGCCTGAGTCGACCGCTCGCGCTCGCGCGGTGGCTACGCCTCCGGCGTCGCCGGCAGCGGCGGCCGGGTCTGACCGCCGCGACGGAAGCCGAGCCGCCGGGCGACGAGCCAGGCCACGAGGGCCACCAGGCCGACGAGCAGCAGCACCGGCAGCCAGACGATCGCGAACCAGATGAGGCCGGTGGCGAGGGCCTGGCCGACCTCGACGAGCTGGGCGACGGCCCGGTCGAGCTCCGCGCCGGGATCCCAGCTGCGGGTCGCCGCCGTCACGGCGACCACCGGGAGACCGAAGTCGACGGTCAGGCTGCTCATCGCGGCCTGGTCCTCGAGGTGCTGCTTCTGCGTCTGGAGCTGCTCGATCTGGCCGCGGACGTCGGTCAGCTGCTGCTGCACGTCCAGGACGTCCTGGATCTTCGTGGCCCTGGCCATGATCGCCTGGAGCGCCTTCTCGGTGGCCTGCAGGTTGTCGATCCGGGCCCCCAGGTCGAGGACCTGGCCAGTCACCTCGACCGCGTTCGTCTGCTCGCCGATGACCTTCCGGGCCAGGCCGTGGAGGGCGGTCAGGGCGTCGTCCCAGCGAGCGGCGGGGATGCGATACGTCACCTCCGCCCGAGCCTGCTCGCCGTCGTTGGAGCGGGATGAGCCGCTGACATAGCCTCCGAGGCGGCGGATCGCGTCGTTCGCGCCGGCCAGCGCCTTGTCGAGGTCATCGACCTGGAGCGTCAGGTTGCCCGTCTTGACGATGAGCGCGTCGCTCGTCTGCCCGAGCACGAGGGTCCCCGTCGTCCCCTTGCCGGACGCAGCGCGATAGTCCTCGGAGGCGGCGGACGCGGCGGCCGACGCGGCGGCCTGCTCGGGGACGCCGGCCGGGCCGGCAGGCTCGGCGGCGCCGGTCCCGACCGAGTTGCCGACGGTGCTCAGGATCGAGCTGCTGCCCGCGCACGCCGCGAGGAGCAGGGCCACGGTGAGGAGGGCCAGCAGGCGGCGCCCGCGCCGGGCGAGCCGTGGGCTGACGTGGCCGGCGAGCAGCCGGTCGATGGGTCGTGCCTGCCCCGCGTCCATGGTCCGCACCTCGTCCGGGCGGCGGCGTCGTCCGGCGCCGTCCGCCGGGCCCCCTGACGCCCGCCGGCGGACACCGGTTCCGCGGTCCCTGGGGACGCGGGCGATGAGCGTCAGGCGCCGAGCAGCTCATTGTCGATGAGGCGGGTGGCGCCGAAGCGGGCGGCGAGGGAGAGGAGCGCCGGCCGGTCCACCATCTCGAGCTCGTCGAGCGTCTCCGCGTCGGCGAGGCTGACGTACGAGACGACGGCCGACGGCTCGCTCGCCAGGACCTCGCGTACGGCCGCGCGGACCGCCTCGGCGGACCGCTCGCCGCCCTCGTACCGCGCTCGACCGGCGAGCAGCGCCCGATGGAGGACCGGCGCGGCGGCCCGCTCCGCCGGGGAGAGGTGGACGTTGCGCGACGAGAGGGCCAGACCGCCCGGCTCACGGACGATGGGGCAGGCCACGACCTCCGTGGAGAGGGCCAGGTCGCGGGCCATCCGCCGGACGACGAGGACCTGCTGGGCGTCCTTCTGGCCGAAGTACGCCCGCTCCGCCCCGACGAGCGAGAAGAGGATGGCCACGACGGTCGCCACGCCGTCGAAATGGCCTGGTCGCGCGGCGCCCTCGAGCGGCGCGGCCACTGCCCCCACGCGGACGATGGTGTCGAAGCCCGCCGGGTAGACCTCCTCGACGGGCGGGACGAAGACGACGTCGGCGCCCTCCGCGTCGCAGACCGCGAGGTCGCGGGCCTCGTTGCGGGGATAGCGGGCGTAGTCGGCCGCCTCGTTGAACTGACGGGGGTTGACGAAGATCGTGACGACCACCGTCGCGCTCTCGGCCCGGGCGCGGGCGAGCAGCGAAGCGTGGCCGGCGTGGAGCCAGCCCATCGTCGGGACGAGGCCGAGCGGGCGGGGCGCGTCCGCCAGGGCGGCTCGGAGCTCGGCCCGCGTCCGCACGACGCGCAGCGTCCCGCGCTCGCGCCCGCGTGCCGGGGCGAGGGCCGGGGGCGCCGCGTGCTCGGGGGCCTCGGCCATGCGCAGTCGGACCGACGGCCTAGAGGTCGCGGTCGAGCGGGATCGGCCGGCGGCCCTGCCCGCCCGTCGCGCCCTCGCCGGCCGACTCGCCGTCGGCCGGCCGGTCGAGCGGCGTCCGGCCGAGCAGCTCGTCGAGGACCGCCGCGTCCATCGTGCTGCTCTGCTCGGGGCCGGGGAACGTGCCCGCCTCCACGTCGGCCTTGTAGGCGGTGGCCGCCTCGAGGATCGCCTGGCCCATCTCCACGTAGCGGCGGGCGTGGCGCGGCGTGAAGTCGAGCGAGAGGCCCAGCATGTCGGTCACGACCTGGACCTGGCCCGAGCAGCCGGCGCCGGCCCCGATGCCGATCGTCGGGATGTGCAGGCGCTCGGTGATCGCCGCGGCGAGCTCGGTCGGGACGAGCTCGATGACGATGGCGAAGGCACCGGCCTCCTGGACCGCGAGCGCGTCGGCGAGCAGGGCCCGGCCCTGCTCGCGGGTCTTGCCCTGGACGCGGACCTTGCCGCCCAGGCCGTGCTTGGCCTGCGGCGTCCAGCCGATATGGCCCATGACCGGGATGCCGGCCCGGGTGAGCTGCTCGATGACGCGCGCCGTCCGCGTCCCACCCTCGACCTTGACCGCCTGGGCACCGGCCTCGCGCAGGAAGCGGCCCGCGTTCTCGAGTGCCTCGTCCGTCGTCGCGTACGACAGGAACGGCATGTCGGCCACGACGAGGGCCCGGCTCGAGCCCCGGACGACCGCCTTGACGTGGTGGAGCATCTCGGCCATCGAGACCCGCACGGTCGACTCGTAGCCGAGCATCACCTCGCCGAGCGAGTCGCCGACGAGGAGCATCGGGATGCCGGCCCGGTCCAGCAGCCGGGCGGTCGGGTAGTCGTAGGCGGTCAGCATCGCGATGCGCTGGCCCTCGCCGTAGAGGCGGGCGATGTCGGCGATGGCGAGCCGGGCCTGGCCCTGGCTGGTGGCACTCACGAGGGGACCTCCTCTGGCCGCGGGTCGGGGAGGCCGGCGGCTGACTGGGCGGCAGGGACGTCAGGGGCGGTCGCGTCGTCGGCCGAGGGGGCGTCCGCGACGACGGGTGCGTCGAGCAGCGCCGCGACGAGGTCGAGCAGGCGGTCCGCGACCTCGCGCTTGGCGAGGAGCGGCCACGGCTCCGGCGGGGCGGCGGGCCGGTAGATCGTGACGCGGTTCGTGTCGGTGCCGAACCCCGAGCCGGGCTCGACGACGTCGTTGGCGACGAGCAGGTCGACGCCCTTGCGGGCGAGCTTGGCGGCGGCCCGGGCGAGTGAGCCGGTCTCGGCGGCGAAGCCGACGAGCACGGCCTGTCGACCGCTCGCGCGGCCCAAGGTCCGGGCCCGGCCGCCGACCTCGGCCAGCACGTCCGGCGTGGGCTCGAGGTCGAGCTGCAGCGACGCGCCGCGGAGGAGCTTCGTCTCGGCGGGGCGGCTCGGCCGGAAGTCGGCGACCGCGGCCGCCATGACCAACGCGTCGAAGCCGGGCGCGGGGCCGTCGCCGAGGGTCCGGAGGAGCGCGTCGCGCATCGCAGCTGTCGTTTCGGCCCGGACCACGGCCGCACCCCCCGGCAGCGGTACCGCGACGTGGCCGACGATGAGGGTCACCCGCGCGCCCCGGGCGAGGGCGGCCTCGGCGACCGCGACGCCCATCCTGCCGGTCGAGCGGTTGCCGACGAAGCGGACGGGGTCGATGGGCTCGGCGGTCCCGCCGGCGGTGATGACGACGTGGCGGCCGGCAAGGTCGAGCGGCGCCGACTCCGAGGTCGCCGCGATGGCGGCCACCACCGCGTCGACGATGGCCGGCAGCGGGGCGAGGCGTCCGACGCCCACACGGCCGCTGGCCAGGGGGCCGAGCTCGGGCTCGACGAGGCGGTAGCCGAACGAGCGGAGGCGGGCGACGTTGGCCTGCGTGGCGGGGTGGGCGTACATCCCGCCGTCCATCGCCGGGGCGACGACGACGGGGGCCGCGGTCGCCAGGCAGGCGGCCGTCACGGGGTCCGCGGCGAGGCCGTTGGCCATCGCGCCGAGCCAGTGGGCCGTGGCCGGGGCCACGACGACCGCGTCCACGTCGGCCGCCGTCTCGATGTGGCCGATGCGCCGGTCCGGCTGGAGGGCGAGCACGTCCGCGTCGACGGGGTGGCCGCTGAGCGCCTCGAGGGTCAGCGGAGCGACGAAGCGGGTCGCGCTCGGCGTCAGCAGGACCCGGACGTCGGCGCCCTCGGCCTGGAGCAGCCGCAGCAGCTCCACCGCCTTGTACGCGGCGATCGAGCCGGTGATGCCCAGGGCGACCGTCCGGCCGGCGAGGCGGCTCATGCGCCCTGCTCGGCGGCGAGCGCGCCGGCGGGGGTCGCCTGACGGTCGCGGGCGCGGGTGTGGAGGAGGGCGAGCCCCTTCAGGGTCAGGTCGGGGTCGATGGCGTCCACGCCGCCGATGCCGCGCGCCCAGGCCGCCGCGGAGAGGCCGCCGGTCAGGATCGCCGGGATGGCGGCCGGGTCGGCGAGGCCATCCTCGGCGGCGAGCTCGGCGCGGGTCGCCGCGAGCAGGCCGGCGACCAGCGCCTGGTAGCCGACGACCGCCCCGGCCTGCATCGCGCTCACCGTGTCGCGGCCGATGACCGAGGCCGGCTGGGTGAGGGCCACCCGGGGCAGCTTGGCGGTCCGCGCGGCGAGGGCCTCGATGCCGAGCTCGAGGCCGGGCGCGATGGCCCCCCCGACGTAGGCTCCGTCGGCGGCGACGACATCGAACGTCGTCGCCGTCCCGAAGTCGACGACGATCGCGGGCGCGCCGTAGAGCTCCCGGGCGGCGAAGCCGTTCACGAGGCGATCCGCGCCGACCTCCGCCGGCCGCTCGACCCGGACGGCGAGCGGCACGCTGCCGAGCCCCGCCTCGAGCAGGGCGAGGCCGCGGCGGGCGGCCAGGGACTGCACGGCGAGGCTGATGGGGGGCACGACCGAGGCGCAGACGATCGAGTCGGCGTCGGCGAGCGACGTGCCGTCGAGGCGGAGCAGGCCGTCGAGCGCAAGCTCGAGCTCGTCGGCGGTCGCCGCGGCCCGCGTCCGCGTCCGCCGCGTCGCGACGATCGCCCGGTCCTCGACGACGCCGAGCGTCAGGTTGGTGTTGCCGGCGTCGAGCACGAGGAACATGCCCGGATGATACGCCGCGCCCGATCGGACTCCGCCCTCGCCCGCCTCGGGACCGCGGCGCCCGGTCGCGGCAGGGGTCGGGAGGCTGCGCCGCCGCCTTGTCCGGTGCCCCGCGGCTGGGGTACCATCGGCCGGTCCGAGCGCCGCGCCGTCCCACCCCCGACCCAGCGCGCCGATGGAGGAGGCCCCGGTGTCGTCCGTGCCGCCCGCGAAGTTCTTCGTCAACCGCGGCATCGTCAGCGGCCGGATCGACCTCACCAACCTCCTGCGCCCGCTCCTCAAGCAGACCGTCTCGTACCGCTATCTCCGCGGTCGGGACGTGGTCGCCCACGGCACCGGCTGGGTGGAGCGCATCGTCGTCGACGACCCTGCCGCCTCGACGTACTTCACGCCGCTCTCGATCTGCCTGAACGTGGACTCGTTCGAGCACCTCGAGTTCGAGACGCGGCCCGATCAGCTGCTCACCTACACCCTCGTCCAGGGGGACGAGTCGGTCGTCATCGAGTTCGCGCCGAACGGGGGCCCGGAAGCGGACCCGCCGACGCCGCGCCAGCTCGAGTTCGACACCAGTGGCTTCGTCCAGATGGAGCTGCTGGGCTTCGGACACGACGAGGGGTAGGGGAGCGAGCACCGAGCGCGTGGCCAGGCGGCGGGAGGGCCCGGGCGACCGGGGCGCCGTCGGGCGGCGGTGAGGCGACGAGGGGTCCGGTCGGCGTGGGCCGCCGACGACTCGACGGCGGGAGCTGCACCCCTGCCGGCGAGCTGAGGGAGGTGCGCCCGGGACAGCCCGTCCCGAGGCGCGAGAGGACGACCGCGAGCAGGAGGACGGCTGTCGGTGGAAGCGATCGCGCGCTACTTCAGGTTCGCCGAGCGGCGGACCGACCTGGTCACGGAGGCCCGGGCCGGCCTGACCACGTTCATGGTCATGGCCTACATCATCTTCGTGAACCCCAGCATCCTGGGGGCGGGCTTCGCGAAGGCGGCCGATCCGCACTTCACGACCGAGGCCCTGGCGGCCGGCACGGCGCTCATCGCCGGGCTGATGACCATCGCCATGGGGCTCGCCGCGAACTACCCGTTCGCCCTCGCGGCCGGCCTCGGCATCAACGCCCTGGTCGCCTTCACCCTGACCGCCAAGGGCCTCTCGCCGCAGGGCGCGATGGGCGTCATCGTCCTCGAGGGCGTCGTCATCACGATCCTCGTCCTGGTCGGCCTGCGGGAGGCGATCATGAACGCCGTCCCGCTCACGCTGAAGCGCTCCATCGGGGTCGGCATCGGCCTCTTCATCCTGTTCATCGGCTTCGTCAACGGCGGGCTCATCGTCACGCCCCAGGGCGGCTCGCCGATCGTCGGCCTCGCCTTCCCGACGACGGGCCAGCAGCTCGTCTTCCTCATCGGGCTGGCCGTGACGTTCGCCCTCTACGCCCTTCGCATCCGGGCCGCGCTCATCATCAGCATCGTCCTCACGACGATCGTGGCGATGGTCTTCAACGCGGCCCAGGGCGGCCAGCTCTTCCCGCCTGGCGTCGCGGCGATGCCGTCGAGCCTGACGCTCACGCCGCGCTTCGACACGCTCGGCCAGTTCGACGTCGTCCAGGTCTTCTCGCGGCTCGGCGCCGTGACGGCCGTCCTGACGATCTTCGCGATCATGCTCAGCGACTTCTTCGACACGATGGGCACGGTGACGGGCATCGCCGCCGAGGCGGGCCTCGCCGAGCAGGACGGCTCGGTGCCCGGCATCGGCCGGATCCTCACCGTCGACTCGATCGCGGCCGCCGTCGGCGGCCTCGCCGGGACGAGCTCCAACACGACGTACATCGAGAGCGCGGCCGGCGTGGCCGAGGGCGGCCGGACCGGCTTTGCCTCGGTCGTCACCGGCGTCCTCTTCCTGCTGGCGGTCTTCCTCTCGCCGATCGCCGGCATCATCCCGGCCCAGGCCACTGCGCCCGCCCTGGTCCTCGTGGGCTACCTGATGTTCCAGCTGGTCCGCGACATCCCGGTCGCCGACGTGGAGGACGGGCTGCCCGCCCTCCTGACGATGATCCTCATGCCGCTGACCTACGACATCACCGTCGGCATCGGGGCCGGCTTCATCAGCTGGGTGTTCCTCAAGATCCTGCGCGGCAAGGCCGGCGAGGTGCACTGGCTGATGTACGCCGTCTCGCTCGCCTTCGTCGTCTACTTCGCCAAGGACTGGATCAGCGGCCTCGTCAAGTAGGGGCGCTGTCGCCGCGAGTGCGGCCACCATCCTCGATCCTGGAGGGCCCGACCCGGCCGGTCGGGCCTTCCGGTACCATGCCCGGGATGTACGAACGGACCGTGCTGCCCGACGGGCCGCGGGTCATCACCGCCCGCCTGCCCGGCGCCCGGTCGGTCGCCCTCGCCGCCTACGTCCTGGCCGGGTCGCGCCTGGAGACGCGCGAGCAGGCCGGCGTGGCCCACTTCATGGAGCACCTCACCTTCAAGGGCACGGCCGCCTTCCCGTCGAGCCGCGCCCTGGCGGAGGCGATCGAGGGCGTCGGCGGGTCGTTCAACGCGGCGACCGACCGCGAGTCGACCGTCTACTGGGTCCGCGTCCCGCGCCGCGAGGCGGAGCGGGCGATGCAGGTCCTGGGAGAGCTCATCGTCCGGCCCTGCCTCGAGACGGCCGACATCGCGGGCGAGCGCGACGTCATCGTCGAGGAGATCCGCTCGTACCTCGATGACCCGGCGGAGCACGTCCACGTCCTCTTCGACCTGGCGATGTTCGGGGACACCCCGCTCGGCCGAGAGATCGCCGGCGACGAGGGCAGCGTCCGCAGCCTGGCCGACGCGACCATCCGCGAGTTCTGGGGCGCCGCGTATCGGCCGGCGAACGTCGTGGTCTCGGGAGCCGGCGACATCGACCACGGCGAGGTGGCCGACCTCGCCCGGCGCGCCTTCGGCACCGGTGGCGGCGAGCTGCGCCGGTTCGAGCCCGCCCCGGCTCTGCCGGCGGGGGAGCGCTTCCTGCTCGGCCACCGCGACACGACGCAGGCCCAGCTCTGCGTCGGCGTGCCTGGCCTGCCGCGGGACCATCCCGACGCCTGGACGCTGGAGGTCCTCAACGGCATCCTCGGCGACGGGATGAGCAGCCGCCTCTTCCTCTCCGTGCGCGAGGAGCGCGGTCTGGCCTACGACGTCAGCTCGTACGTCGTCGACTACGCCGACGCCGGCGCCCTCGTCGTCTCCGCGGGAGTGGACCCGGACAAGCTGCGGCCCGCCCTCGAAGCCATCCTCGTCGAGCTGGCCCGCCTGCGGGACGAGCCGGTCCCTGCGAGCGAGCTGGCCAAGGCCAAGGCGTACCTCGCCGGCAGGCTCGAGCTGCGGATGGAGGAGACGCGCCACCTCGCCTCGTGGCTCGGTGGGCAGGAGGCCCTCCACGAGCGGGTCCTGACGCTCGACGAGGCCCTGGCGGAGGTCGAGGCCGTGGACGGCGAGGCGCTCCGGCGAGTCGCTGCGACCCTCATCAGCGACGACGGGCTGCGGCTCGCCGTGGTCGCCCCGCCGCGGCGCGGGGGCCGCCTCGAGGCGGCCCTGCGGCTGCCGGGCGGGAGCTAGCGATGGCCGATCAGGAGCGAGCGGCAACCCAGGCCGGGCAAGCCGGCCAGGACGGGGCGTCCGCAGGCCGCCCTTCGGGTCCGGGCAGCGGCCGCGCGTCCCGAGGCGGTCCCGGCCCGTTGACAGCCCGACTCCAGCGCCAGCCGGGTCCCGGCCGGCCCGGCCTCGGCGGCGGGACGGGCGGCAGCGGCGGCGGCGCGTCCGGTGGGGCCGGGGCGATCCGCTCGACGGCGCTGCGACTGGCCCGACTGCATCTCCGGGGCGGCTCGTTCGCGCTGGCCCGGGCGGAGCTCGAGAGCCTGGCCGGCAGCGGCGCCCTCGACGACCCGGGCCTGCTCGACCTCGCCGAGATCCGCTGGCGGACGGGCGACCTGCCGGGCGCCGGCGATGCGGCCAACGCCTACCTCGCGGCTGGCGGGCAGGAGCTGCTCGGGCTCGTCATCGCCGCGGAGGCGAATGCGACGCTCGGCCGGCCGGCGGAGGCGCGACGCCTCGTCGGCCAGGTCCTCGAGCGCGCGGATGGCCCGCTCGACCCGCTGTTCGCGGGCATGCCCCGCAGCGCCATCTGGCCCCACGCGGTCGAGGTCGCCGGCGAGCCGGCCGGGGTCCTCTTCCCGGCGGAACGAGCGCACGAGGCCCCGCTGGCACCCACCGTCCCGGTCGTCCCGCCGCTGCCCCCGCTGCCGGGCGCCCCTCCCGACGTCCCCTCGCCGGTCCCCGCCGGCTGGGGGGTGCCGCAGCCCGCCGCCGCCACCCGGTCGCCCGTCGTGGAACCCGGACTGTGGGACGGCCAGCCTGAGCTTGCGGCAGTGCCCGCCCCGGACGGCCGGGCGGAGATGGAGGCGGGTCGAGGGGCGCTCGAGCGCGGCGACCATGCGACGGCTGCGCTCCATCTCGCGGTCGCCCTGCGCCTCGATCCCGGCGGCGCGGCGGCGGTCCTGCAGGCGATCGGCGAGGCACCGGGCCCCGGCCTGGCCCTGGTCCGCGGCGACGCCCTCCGGATCCTCGGCCAGGAGTGGGACGCGCGGCGGGCCTATGCCTCCGTCGCCGCCCGGCTCCGCGAGCGCGCCGATGCCGGCGACCGGCCTTCGGCCTCGCATCCCGCCCCTCCCGTCGCGAGCGCCGTGCCCACCCAACCCGACACCGGCAGCCCACCCCCCAAGGAGGAACCGTGACCGAGCGCACCCTGGTCCTGGTCAAGCCCGACGGCGTCCAGCGCCTGCTGGTCGGCCGCATCCTGGGCCGTTTCGAGGAGCGCGGCCTCAAGCTCGTCGGGCTGAAGCTGGTCCGGGTCGATCGCGACCTGGCCGAGCGGCACTACGCCGTCCACCGTGAGAAGCCGTTCTTCGGCGGCCTGGTCGACTTCATCACCTCGGGGCCGCTCGTCGCGGCCGCGCTCGAGGGGCCGAACGCCATCGCGATGGTCCGGGCGATGGTCGGGGCGACGCGGCCGCACGAGGCGGCGCCCGGCTCGATCCGCGGCGACCTGGCGGTCGAGACGGCCCAGAACCTCGTCCACGCGTCTGACGGCCCGGAGACGGCGGCCGCCGAGCTCGACCTCTGGTTCCGGCCGGACGAGCTGCTCGAGTACGGCCGGGACATCGACCGCTGGGTGCTCGCCCCCGCCGACTGACCAACAGAGCCGACGCGGCGGCCGCCGCGTCCTACTCGGTCGGCAGCGGCGCGAAGGAGGCTGCGCCGGGATTCGGCGACGCCTGGCCGCCGGCGGAGGCCGCCGGCGAGGCGGCCGTCACAGCCCCGACGGCTGCGGCCCGCAGGTCGAACGCACCCGCCCCCAGCGCCGCGCCGAGGAGCGCGAGGAGGAGCACGAGGCCGGCCGCGATCGGCGCCCGGTCCAGGCGCCAGGCGGCGAGGGCGCGCCGCTCGCGATGCGCGTCGGGCGCACGTCGCTCCGAGAGCCCGACGACGGCGAGCCGGAGCCGACCGACCGCCGGGCCGAGGCGCGCGGCCGCCAGAGCGAGCCGGCGGGCGGGCGGCTCATCAGCCGCCTCGACGTTCCGAGCGCCGCCGACGTCCGCGCCTTCGGCGGTCGCCCCGTCGGCGTCCGGAGCCTCGGCCGCGTCGCCGGCGTCGTCGGCCGCCCGCGATGCGGACCCGCCCAGCTCAGCCTGCCTCGCCGGCAGCCGCGGTCGCCAGTCCGCGCCCGCCGCCACGAACGTCGACGGCGCCCGGAGCCCGATCGCCGCGAGCCTGCCGTAGTAGAGCAGCGCGGCCAGGCTCGCCAGCAGGCCGATCGTCCGGGCCGGCTCCTGGAGGGCCGACCGGAGGACCGTCTGGCGGGCCTCGAACACGGTCAGGCCCGGCCAGCCGAGCGACGCCACGACGATGGCCAGGAGGGCCAGGCCGAGCGGCGGCGACCGGCGGAGCCAGCCACGCAGCCCGTCGAGGCGACCTGTACCGAACGCGCCGTGGAGCGCGACGGCCCAGGCGACGAAGGCGGTCTTCACGACGACGAACACGACGAGCCAGGCGCGGACCGCGGCGAAGGCCGCCGGATCGAAGGTCCCCAGCGCGAGCAGCCCGAGGCTGACGTCCTGGACGATGGAATAGGCGACGACGAGCTCCACGTCCTCCTGGAGCGAGGCTCCCACCGCGCCAAGGACGAGACCGACGAGGCCGACGCCGAGGACCACGCCGCGCTCCACGTCCAGTGGGGACCCGAGCGGGGCGAGGACGCCCTCGCTCCAGCCGAGCGCGGCCAGCAGGAGGCCGGCGGGGAGCCAGGCGAGCAGGATGGCCAGCGCGGGTCGGGGGGCCGTCGCGGCGAGGCGCGTCGCCCAGGCGTGGAATGGGATGGCGCCCGCCCGGAGGGCGACGCCCGCGGCGACGCCGAGGTAGACGAGCCCGAGCGCAGCCGACGGCGGCGTGACGGGCAGTGCGGCAGGCACGCCGGCGGTCCCGGGCGCCACGGCCGGACCGCCGAGCGCGCTCGTCCAGCCCGTGGCGAGCAGGAGGGCCACCGCGGCGACGCTCGCGGCGCGCAGCTCGCGGGCCAGGTTCTCGACCGCCCGGTCGCGCGCGGCGGCCCGCAGCGAGACGAGCGGTCCGGCGAGGGCCGCAGCCGCGGCGGCGGGCACGGCGACCAGCGGCGACGTCGCGCTGACGGCCACGGCCAGCGCCCCGAGCGCGACGAGGGCCGCCGCCGGGAGCGCCGTCGGCCGGGAGGCGTGCGGGTCGTCGTCGCCGCCCGCGGCGAGGGCCGTCCCGGTCAGCAGCAGGCCCGCGACGGCGAGCGCGGCGAGGAACAGGCGGCCGTAGGCGGACAGGACGAGGCCGTCGGGGCCGACGCGGATCGCCTCGCCGGGCGAGGCGGCCAGCAGGACCGCCGCCGCCACGGCGAGTCCGAGCGAGCCCCCTGCGACCGCGGCGGTCGCGCCGGGCCGTGCGAGCAGGACGAGCACCGCGGCGCCCAGCCCGATGCCGACGACGAGCAGGAGGCTCACCGCGGGCAGCTCGACGTCCTCAGCCGCGCCCGGCCGCGCCGTCCGGCGACGGCCGGTGCGCCTCGGTCCGGACCGCGTCCGTCCCTGGCAGGTGGCCGGCCGCGGAGACGAGCACGGCAGTCGAGCCGAGGACGGCGACGAGCAGCCCGCCGATGGCGAGCTCCTCGAGCGGGCCCGGGGTCGGCCCGAGCCCGGCCCGCACGAGCGTCGCGGCGAGGACCAGGAGCGTCAGCCCGACGCCGAGGCGGAGCGGCTCGCGGCCGAACGCGGCGACGAGCCCGACCGCCAGCAGGCCGAAACCAGCCGCCTGGGCCGCGGCGGGCCCGGCGGCCTGCAGCCCGAGCCCGTGGGACGCGAGACCGGCCAGCCCTGCCGCCGCGGCCGCGGCCGCCTCGGCGGGCCAACCCGCTACCGAGGGCGCGATGAGGCGCCGCCCGTCGCGGACGATGGTCCACGGCAGCCAGACCGCCAGGGTCGCGGCGACGACCCGCGCCGCGAGGCCGAGCGTCGTCGGCTCGGGGTCGGCCAGGAAGGGCGCGACGAGCAGGGACCCGGCCAGGCCCAGCAGGGCGAGCCGCGCGTCGGTCACGGAGACCGCCATCACCCCCCCGGCGAGCACGAGGATCGCCAGGACGGCGAGCACGGGATTCATGGCGTGGCCGCGCGCAGCTCCGGGTGCGTCGGGGTGGGCAGGATGCCGAACGTGTCGAGCGGCCAGTAGCGCAGCCAGGCCCGGCCGATGACGCGGTCCCGCGGGATCGGCCCGAAGACGCGCGAGTCGGCGGAGTTGGCCCGGTGATCGCCCATCACGAACAGGTCGCCCTGCGGGACGACCCAATCGCTCTGGCCGCCCGACGCCGTCGTCGGCTGGTTGTCATAGATGTACGGCTCGGCCAGGGCGACGCCGTTGATGTAGACCCGCGCATCCTTGATCTCGATGCGGTCGCCGGCGAGGCCGATGACGCGCTTGATGAAGGGCGTGTTCGGCTGCTCCTGCGCCCACTCGGGGGGCGGGTCGAAGACGACGATGTCGCCGCGCTTGTACTCGTCGAATCGGGGCGTGAGCTTGTCCACGAGCACGTACTGGTCGGGTTCCAGCGTGTGCTCCATCGACTGTTGCTGGACACGGTACGGCTGGGCCACGAAGTTCTGGATGAGGAGGAAGATGACGAGGGTCAGGACGAGGGTCTCGACGACCTCGAACACGCATCCCAGGGGGCGTGAGCTCACAAGTCCGGGAGTATAGGGGCTGTGCTATCGTCCTGCGCCGTGACCTTCCCCAGCCCGTTCGCCTGAGCGGTGGGCCGCGTCGTCCGGATCGCCAGCCCTCTCGTCGCCCTCGCGATCCTCGCCGTCATCCTCTATAACGCGACCCTGGTCGACCGTGTCCCGCCGACGATCGAGAAGGTCTACCTGAGCCAGCCGCTGCCGGGCGACGACCACACCGGCCAGACGCTGACGACGATCGACATCCGGTTCAGCAAGCCGGTCCGGACGGGCACCGTCGAACGACGATTCACCATCACCCCGGACGTCGTCGGCACGTGGAGCTGGGAGGGGCAGCGGGTCGCCGTCTTCACCCCCTCCCACAAGCTCGCCCCGTCGACGAAGTTCACGGTCCACCTCGCGACCGGCTTCGAGGACCTCGTCGGCAACGTCGCCAACACGGGCATCGACGCCTGGGTCTTCCGGACCGTCGGCCCGCCGGCGGTCAAGGCCTTCCAGCCGGCCGACGGCACTCGTGACGTGGCGGTCGATTCGCCGATCAAGGTGACCTTCGATCGGCTGATGGACACCGCGTCGGTCGCCGCGGCGCTGCGGCTCTCGCCGGCGATCGCCTACACCCTCGCCTGGAGCGGGCCGGTCCTCGTCGTCACCCCGGCGCGCGGCCTCGAGTTCGCGATGACCTACACCCTGACGATCGGCAGCGCGGCGACCGACACGGACGGCACCGGCCTGCCGCCCGTGGACATCACGTTCACGACGGTGTCGAGCAGCCTCGTCGCCCTCTCGACGGTGCCCGCGGCCAATGTCTCGGGGGTGAGCGTCCGGACGCCCATCGCGGTCGTCTTCGACAGCCCGGTCGACCCCGACTCGATCGGCGCCGCGTTCCAGATCACCCCGCCGGTCGCGGGCGACGTCCGCGTCCTCGACCTGCCCGACGACACGAAGCCGGCCCAGCACGAGGCGTCCCCGACGCCAGCGGGCGGCGGCCACGTCCTGCTGTTCTCGCCCGGCGCGCCGCTCGCCGCGCACACGACGTACACCGTCACGCTGCGGCCCGTCGTCCACGCGCTCGGCCAGCCGAGCCAGCTCGGGGCCGCCCAGACCTGGAGCTTCACGACCGGCCAGCCGGCCCAGATCGCCCAGAACCAGATCGCCTTCCTGTCGGGCCGGAGCGGCATCGTCAACGTCTGGCTGATGAACCCCGACGGGACGAACGCGCGGCAGCTGACGAGCGAGCTGCTGCCCGTGACGGCATTCGACGTGAGCGGCGATGGGGCGAACCTCGTCTACGCCGTCGGCGGGCAGGTGCGCCGGATGCGGGTCGACGGGAGCGACCTGACGACGGTGACCCAGGCCGGGCGGTACGAGTACGCGCCGGCCTTCACACCCGACGGGAACGCGATCGTCCTCGGCCGACGCGACGCGAGCGGGGCGGACCTCGGCTACTGGCGCATCCCGCTCCTGCCAGGACTGCAGGAGCGGCAGCTCACGCCCGACGGCGCGCCGCCACTCGGCAGCGTCAGCCTGGGTGGCGACGGCCTGGCGACGACGGCCGGCGCCTCGCCCTGGGGGCGCCGGCTCGCCTTCAGCCCCGACGGCCGCGAGCTGCTGCTCGTCGGGAGCGACGGGGGCGTCCGCCTGGTCGACCTGCCAGCCACGGCGAGCGCGCCGGCGCCGGTCGTGACGCGCCTCCCGCTGAGCGCGGACAGCGCGCCCATCTGGGTCGCCCGGGACGCCACGTTCTACCTCGTCGCCCGGCCCGACCAGACGACCCCGAGCGCCCTCTACGCCATCAGGCCGGGGGCCTCGCCGACGCGCCTGTTCATCGCCGCCGGCTCGGTCACCGCGTCCGCCGATGGCCAGGTGGCTGCCCTCGACGTCGCCGACGCGCCCGGCGTCCTGTACGCGAGCCGGCCGGACCACGAGCCGACGACCCTGGCCGCGGACCCGGCCTACGCGGCGCGCTCGCCGGTCTTCGCCCCGGATGGCAGCCAGATCCTCTTCGCCCGGGTCGCGGCCGGCCAGACCGATCACTCCGGCGGCCTGTGGGTCGTGGGGCCCGACGGGAGCGGGCTCCGCCAGCTCGCCCCGGACGGGGCCTACCCGCGCTGGCTGCCCTGACCGGCGGCTCGCAGGCCGCAGCCATGCATAACCGCCCATCCTTCCACGGTTTGACCCGCCGCTGAGGCGTTCGTTACACTCCGCCCGCACCGGGAGCCACCCATTCCCCGTGCCGGCTCGTGTCCCCGTCCGCCGTCCCCCGGCGACCCGCCCCGGCCCGGCATGCCCCGGTGCCGGTCGTTCCTGCAATGGAGGAGTCAGACAGCTCCATGGATGCCACTGCCCTCGAGCTCGTCATCCCGGTCGGCGGGTTGCTCGCGGTCCTGTTCGCGATCTACCTGGCCAGGGACGTGCTCTCGCGCGATCCGGGGACGAAGGAGATGCAGGACGTCGCCGGCACCATCTACGAGGGCGCCGTGGCGTTCATCCGGCGCCAGTACACGACGATCGCCGGCCTCGCCCTCGTCGGGGCGGTGCTCATCGGCGTCCTGATCAGCGTCTTCGAGACGAGCCAGGTCGCCGACACGAGCGTCTACGGCGTCTCCCTCGGCATCCGGACGGCGGTCGCCTTCCTGGTCGGGGCCGCCTGCTCGATGGCGTCGGGCATCATCGGCATGTACGTCAGCGTCCGCTCGAACGTGCGGGTCGCCTCGGCCGCCCGCCGCAGCCTCGTCGAATCGGTCCAGATCGGCATGCGCGGCGGCGCCGTCTCAGGGTTCCTCGTCGTCGCCCTCTCGCTCCTCGGGGTGTGGGCGATGTTCGCCGTCTACGGCGGCTTCAGCCACCCGGAGGAGGCGCCCTTCCTCATCGTCGGCTACGGCTTCGGCGCCTCGTTCGTCGCCCTTTTCGCCCAGCTCGGCGGCGGTATCTACACCAAGGCCGCCGACGTCGGCTCGGACCTCGTGGGCAAGGTGGAGGCGGGCATCCCCGAGGACGACCCGCGCAACGCCGGCGTCGTGGCCGACCTGGTCGGCGACAACGTGGGCGACTGCGCCGGCCGAGGCGCGGACCTCTTCGAGTCGACGGCAGCCGAGAACATCGGGGCGATGATCCTCGGCGTCGGCGTCTGGGCGGTCGCCAGCAAGGCCGGCTGGCCGCACCCCGAGGCCTGGATCTTCTTCCCCCTCGTCGTCCGCGCCTTCGGGCTCGTCGCCACGATCATCTCGATGTTCTTCGTCCGCGGCCGCGAAGACGAGAACCCGATGAACATCCTCAACCGCGGCTACTGGGTCACGACGATCCTCAGCGCGCTCGGCCTGGCCGTCGTGACCAGCACGATGATGCAGACGCCGGGCGGCACCAGCGCGAACGGCATCCCGACCTGGGTCTACTTCTTCGGCGCCGGCTGCGTCGGCCTGCTGACCAGCATCGTCTTCGTCTACATCACCCAGTACTACACCGCGGGCACGTTCCGGCCGGTCAAGGAGATCGCCGACGCATCGCGGACGGGCCCCGCGACCAACATCATCGCGGGCACGGCCGTCGGCTACGAGACGACGTTCGTCACGGCCATCACCATCGGCATCGCCCTCCTGGCCAGCCACTGGCTCGGCTCGCAGGCCAACCTGCTCGACGCCAACGGCCGGAATGTCGGCGGCATCTTCGGGACCGCCGTCGCGACGATGGGCATGCTCATGACCACGGCCTACATCCTGGCCATGGACACCTTCGGGCCGATCACCGACAACGCCGGCGGCATCGCCGAGTTCAGCCGCGCCGAACAGGGCGCCCGCGAGATCACCGACAACCTCGATGCCGTCGGCAACACGACGAAGGCCCTCACGAAGGGCTACGCCGTGGCCTCGGCCTCGCTGGCCGCGTTCCTGCTCTTCAGCGCCTACATCGACAAGGTCAACCTGATCCTGCACAACCGCGGCGACGCCCCGATGAATGCAGTCAACCTGTCCGACGTGAGCGTCTTCGTGGCCGCCCTCGTCGGCGCGATGCTGGCCTACTTCTTCAGCTCGCTCGCCATCCGGGCGGTCGGCAAGACGGCCTCCTCGATCATCGTGGAGGTCCGCCGCCAGTTCCGTGAGATGCCGGGGATCATGGACTACAGCCAGCGCCCCGACTACGCCCGTGTCGTGGACATCACGACCCGCGCCGCGCTCCGCGAGATGGTCCTGCCGGGCCTCGTCGCGGTCGGCACGCCCATCATCGTCGGCCTCGTCCTCGGCTACCAGGCGGCCGCCGGCCTGCTGATGGTCGGGACCATCGCCGGCGTCCTCCTGGCGACCGTCCTCAACAACGGCGGCGGCGCCTGGGACAACGCCAAGAAGTTCATCGAGGCGGGCCACCTCCTCGACGCCGACGGCAACCCCATCGGCAAGAAGACCGACGCGCACGCCGCGGCCGTCGTCGGCGACACGGTCGGCGACCCGTTCAAGGACACGGCCGGCCCGTCGCTCCACGTCCTGGTCAAGCTCCTGGCGACGATCACCCTGGTCCTCGCCCCGCTCTTCATCCGCTAGCTCGTCCGGGGCCGCCCGGGTCGCTCCCTGGCCGCACCCGTCGCGCGACCGTCATGCGACCGTCATGCGACCGCACCCGCATCGGGCTGCGGTCGCGTCCCTTCGGAGGTCAGCGTGGACCTGCTCCTGCAGGCGATCGTCCTGGGCGTCGTCCAGGGGCTCGCCGAGTTCCTGCCCATCTCGAGCACCGGGCACCTGGTGCTCATCCCCCAGCTCCTCGGCTGGCGCGACCCGTTCATCGACTCGCTCGCCTTCCGGGTCATGCTCCACCTGGGGACCCTGATCGCGCTCCTGGTCTACTTCTGGCGCGAGTGGTTGGTCCTGGTGCCGGCCGGCCTGGCGGCGATCCGCGACCGCTCGCTGGCCGGCGACCCGCAGCGCAAGCTGGCCTGGCTCATCGTCGTGACGGTCATCCCGGGCGGCATCATCGGCGCCCTGGGGAACGACTTCTTCGAGACGGTGACCGCGCCGGCGATCGTCGCCCTGTTCTTCGTGGTCGGGGCGGTCATCCTGTGGGCGGCTGAGCGATGGGGGAGCAAGCAGCGCGACATGGAGGAGCTCGGCTTCGCGGGCGCCTTCGGCATCGGCCTCGCCCAGGCCATCGCCCTGCTGCCGGGCATCAGCCGCTCCGGCATCAGCATCTCGGCCGGCCTGTTCGCGGGCCTCGAGCGCGAATCGGCGACGCGCTTCAGCTTCCTGATGTCGGCGCCGATCATCGCCGGCGCCGTCGTCTTCGAGGGCCGCAAGCTGTTCACCCACGAGGCCGGCGTGCGCCCCGAGACCTCCCTCCTGGTGGCCGGCGTCGTCGCCGCCCTGCTCGCCGGGCTGCTGGCGATCCGCTTCATGCTGGGCTACCTGCGGAGCCATTCGCTGGACCTCTTCGTGGCCTATCGCATCGTCGCTGCGGCGGCGATCGTGGTCTGGCTCCTGCGGCCCTGAGCCGCGGTCGCTCGTGGAGGTCATGAAGCAGCTCCGCCAGCGGGCCATCCGCGACCTGCTCGAGCTGCGTCCCATCCGTACGCAGCAGGAGCTGGCGGTCGCGCTCGGCGAACGCGGCTTCCGGGCGACGCAGGCGACGATCAGCCGGGACGTCGCCGAGATGGGCCTGGTCAAGATCGAGCGTGAGGGCCTCCAGGCCTACGCGCTGCCGCCGCGGCTCGGCGAGGCGGAGCCGTCGGGCGAGGAGCGCCTCCGGGCGCTGCTCCACGACCTGCCGATCGAGCTCCGCGAGGCGGGCCTGCTGCTCGTCCTGCGGACCCTGCCGGGCTCGGCCCATGCCATCGCCGCGGCCCTCGACCGCTGCCGCTGGCCCGAGGTGGCGGGCAGCATCGCCGGCGACGACACGGTCTTCGTCGCACTCGCGGAGCGAGGCGGGCTGCAGCGGGTCCGGCGCCGGCTGCAGCGTCTGGCGCGCTGACGGGGGAGGAGGCTGGGCCGCGGTCGCCGCACCGCCCCGCTGCGCGCTTTGACATGGCACGAGGGGCCGGCTAGGATACGCGCCGGCCGAACTTCAGGCAGGCGTGGCGCGAGCGCGATACCGCGGGCGCGTCGCCGAGAGCCTGGAGTTCTTTCCTTTAGCTGGACCATCCGCCGGCCCGTCCGTCCGGCTCCTCCAGCACGACGTAGCGCCGGCCGCGGCCTCGACCGGCCTCACATCCCGATCCCGGCCTGCGCCGGATCCCTCGCACGGGGCGTACGCGGCGTGAACAACAAGCCAACCTACATCTCCGAGGAAGGCCTGACCAAGCTCCGGGGCGAGCTCGAGGAGATGGTCAACGTCCGCCGGGCGGAGGTGGCCGCCCGGATCCACGACGCCAAGGAGCACGGCGACCTCGCCGAGAACGCGGAGTACGAGGACGCCAAGAACGAGCAGGCGTTCGTCGAGGGCCGCATCCAGACGCTCGAGGCGCTGATCAAGAACGCGACGGTCATCGACAACAACCACTCCACCGACCACGTCCAGATCGGCTCCACCGTGGAGGTCGAGGGGACCGATGGCGCCGAGCGGTTCATGATCGTCGGCTCGGCCGAGGCGAGTCCGAGCGACGGCAAGATCTCCAACGAGTCGCCCGTCGGGCGCGCGCTGCTGGGCAAGAAGAAGGGCGACAAGGTCGTCGTGCACGTCCCGGCGGGGAGCTTCACCTACAAGATCGTCGCCATCAGCTGAGCGTCGGGCCGGCCGCGTCCCTTCGACCCGCCGGCGGGGACGGGGTCGAGAGCGGGGGCAGGAGGGACCGGATGTACTGGGCCGACGAGCTGGCCGCCCGGGTCGAAGGACCGCAGGTCGTCAACGACTCGAAGACGCCCTCGGGGACCGTCCACGTCGGCAGCCTGCGCGGGCCCGTGATCCTCGACGCCATCACCCGCGCCCTGCGGGAGCGCGGCCTCGAGACCCAGCTCCTCTACGGCGTCGACGACATGGACCCGATGGACGCCCAGGCGCTCCTCACGCCCGACGCCATCGAGCGCGAGATGGGCCGGCCGCTCGCCCACGTGGCCGACCCGGCCGGCGACTGCCACGTCTCGTACGCCCGCCACTTCGCCGGCATCTTCATCGACACGTTCGCCGGCCTCGGCATCCATCCGGACCGCTACTACTGGATGAGCGACATCTACCCCACCGGGGCGATGGACCGCTTCATCCGGCTCGCCCTCGACCGGGCGCAGGTCGTCCGCGACCTCTACCTCCGCATCAGCCATGTCGAGCGCCCCGCCGGCTGGCTTCCCGTACAGGTCGTCTGCCCGACATGCGGCAAGGTCGGGACCACGATCGCCCTCGACTGGGACGGCGAGACGGTGCGGATGGAGTGCCGCCCCGACTACGTCACCTGGGCGCATGGCTGCGGCTTCCAGGGGCGCGTGGCACCCTTCGGGGGCACCGCCAAGCTCTACTGGAACCTCGAGTGGGCCGCCCAGTGGAGCCTGTTCGGGGTCACCATCGAGCCGTGCGGCAAGGACCTCGCGACGGCGGGCGGCTCGCGCGACCGCGCGGATGCGCTCGCCCGCGAGGTGTTCGAGCGCGAGCCGCCGCTCAACGTGCCCTATGAGTTCCTCAACATCGGCGGGCGCAAGATGTCGACCTCGAAGGGTCGTGGCGCCGCCGCCCACACGATGGCCGAGGTGCTGCCGGCCGAGCAGCTCCGCTTCCTCTTCCTCCGCCCGCGCCCGAACCAGGCCATCGAGTTCGACCCGGCCGGCGACACGATCCCCCGCCTCTTCGACGAGTTCGACCGGATCGCGGCCGCCACGGCGGGGCGGGAGGTG
>DASVYJ010000053.1:0-72610 GCA_036392215.1 Candidatus Limnocylindrales bacterium
CGGCCGGCCGGCGCCGACGCCGCGCGCCTCAGGCCTCGTGGCCCGGCAGCGACGCCCCCGCGGCCCGGATCGCGGCCACGGCGTCCGGGTTCTCGAGCGAGGAAAGGTCGCCCGGGTCGCGGTCCAGCAGGGCGGCCCGCGCGACGCGGCGCATGATCTTGCCGCTCCTCGTCCGCGGCAGCGCGGCGACCGGCACGACCGCCGCGGGACGGAGCGGCTTGCCGAGCTCGTGGGCGATCCGATCCGCGACCTCGCGAGCGACCCCGTCGGGGTCGCCGACGCCCGGCCGCAGCACGCACAGGACGACGACCGCCTCGCCCTTCACGGGGTCCGGTACGCCGAGCGCGGCTGCCTCCACGACGGCGGGGTGGCCGACCGCCGCCGTCTCGACCTCGGCGGGCCCGACGCGCTTGCCCGCCACCTTGAGCGTGTCGTCGGAGCGGCCCAGCAGGTACCAGTAGCCGGCGTCGTCGATGAGCGCCCAGTCGCCGTGGACCCACAGCCCGGGCAGCCGCCGCCAGTACGTCTCGAGGTACCGCTCGCGGTCGCCGCCCCAGAAGCCCCGGGTCATCCCAGGCCAGGGTGCGCGGATGGCCAGCTCGCCGACCTCGCCGCGCACCGGCTTCCCGTCGGGCGCGATCACGTCGGCGGCCATGCCCAGGCAGGGGCCGTTGAAGGACGTCGGTCGGATCGGCCGCAGGACGGTGCAGCCGAGGATGCCCCCCGACACCTCCGTCCCGCCGGAGTAGTTGACGATCGGCAGGCGGCCCTGTCCGACGACCCGGAGGTACCACCACCAGGGATCCGGGTTCCACGGCTCGCCCGTCGAGCCGAGCACCCGGAGCGAGGAGAGGTCGTGGGCGCGAACGGGTTCCTCGCCGTGCACGAGCAGCGCGCGGACGAGGGTCGGGCTGACCCCGACGTGCGTCGCACGGTGGCGCTCGACGACCGCCCACAGCCGGTCGGGCCCCGGGTGGTCCGGCGCACCCTCGTAGAGGACGAGCCGGGCCCCGAGCAGCAGCGCCCCCGAGATCGCCCAGGGGCCCATCATCCAACCGAGGTCGGTGAACCAGAACAGGGCGTCGCCGGCGCGCAGGTCGAAGGTGTGGGCCAGGTCGTCGGCGGCCTTGACGGGGAACCCGCCGTGGACGTGGACGGTGCCCTTGGGGACGCCCGTCGTGCCGGACGTGTAGATCACCATGTACGGCGTCTCGGGGTCCGTCGGCGCCTCGTCGAGCGCGGGCGCGCGGTCGGCCGCCGTCGAGGCGTCCCGCGCAGCGTCGACGGCCTCGTCCCACCAGCGGTCGCGCTCCGGCTCCCAGGGCGTCGAGACACGCTCGCCGAGCCGCCGGACGACGACCACCCGGCGAACGGATGGCGCGTCGGCCAGCGCCTCGTCCGCGGTCGCCTTGAGCGGCACGGCCGAGCCGCGGCGCAGGAAGCCGTCCGCCGTCACGAGGTGCGTCGCCTCGAATGCGCGCAGCCGCGTCGCCACGGCAGGCGCGCCGTAGCCCGAGAAGATCGGGCTGAAGACGGCGCGCAGCCGGCCGAGGGCGAGGACCGCCACGACCGTCTCGACGAGCATCGGCAGCAGGATGCCGACGCGGGTGCCCTCCCCCACGCCGAGCGAGGCGAGCATGGCGGCTGCCCGGTCGACCTCGGCCCGCAGCTCGGCCCAGCTGAGCCGGCGGACCTCGCCCGACTCCGCCTCCCAGGAGACGGCCGTCTCGTCGGGCCGGCTGGCAGCCCAGGGGTCGAGTGAGGCGGCCGCGTGGTTGAACGCCCCGCCGACCCACCAGCGCGCGAACTCGACGCCGCCCGAGAGGTCGAGGACCTGGCGCGGGCGGCGCTGCCAGGCGAGGCCGAGGTCGTCGGCGGAGGCGCCCCAGAACCACGCGGGGTCGGCCTGGGCGCGCGACTGGAGGGCCTCGAGGTCGGGCAGGCCGGTGGCCCGCAGGAAGCGGCCCGGACGGCTCTCGGCCAGCAACTCGGGGCCCGGCCGCCACGCGGCGTCCGGCACGTCCCGCCCGAAGGCGGGGCCGCGCGCGTGGGCCTGGCCGCGGGGAGGGGCGGGGACGCGAGCGACGGGATCGGCCATCGGGACGCCTCGGCGGACCGGGGCGGGCCGACGACGGGCAGTGCCGCGGCTCCGCCCGGCTCCGCGATGATGGCCGCGGGTCGCAGGCGCGTCAATCGAAGCGGGCGCCGGGTGCGGGGAACGGTGCCCCACCCCCGGGGGCGCGTGCTAGCGTGGACCCATGCCCCCGCCGCTCCCTGCCCGAACCGCGCCGTCGCGCGTCATCCTCGCCCTGACCCTCGCGCTGGCCCTCGCCGGCTGCGAGGGGTCCGGCGGTCCAGTGCCGACCCCGGCGGACTTCAGCGACCTCTCGGCCGCCCTCTCCCGCCACGGCATCACCCTCGAGGGCGTCGTCTCGGGCGAGGCCGGCTGCGCCGACCAGGAGCTGGCCCGCACAGCGAAGCGAGTCCGGGCGAGCGGCCTCGACCAGCAGGCGCCGGCGACCGTCTACATCTACATGTTCCGCGACCGGACGACGTTCGAGCGGCTGCGGCCGGCCGTCGACGCCTGCGCCCGCTCGTACGTCGCGGACCCATCGACGTACGCCACCGTCGCCGTCTCGCCATTCGTGGCGGCTGGCCAGGGCCCCTGGGGCGCCCGCTTCACGGCAGCCCTCCAGGCCGGGCTGAGCGAGGCTGCCGGGACCGGCGGCTGACCGCCCCAGGACCTTCGGTCCATCGAAACCCAGGCCCTCGGCCGCGACCCTCGTCGCGTACGGAGGTCCCGCATGGGTGACGATCGGGTCGACGAGCGGCTGCTCGGGCCGACAGGGGTAGACTCCTCGCCGACGGGCGACGCGGCCGGCCGCCCAGGGTACGCGGGCGGTGCCGAGCTGGTCGCGCACCGTCGTCGCGACGCGCTCGTCCGCCTCGCGACCGCGAGCCAGCCGAGGAGGATGCGATGCTGGAGGGCCTCTCGCCGCTCCACCTGATCCTGATCCTGGGGATCGCCCTGCTGGTCCTGGGGCCAGGCAAGCTGCCGGAGACCGGGGCCGCCATCGGTCGCGCCGTCCGCAGCTTCCGGGATTCGATGGAGGGCCGCGAGCCGAGCCCGCCAGCGCCGACCCCCGTGACCGCCACCCCGCCCAGCGAGACGAGCGAGGCACCTTCCCCCGCGGGCCCCGTCGACGCCGCGCCACCCGCCGGACCGGCCGCGCCCGCGAGCCCGCCGCCCGATGCTGCGGCCGTCCCGCCGACGCCGCCCTCGACCGGCGACGACGTCACGCCGGGGACGTCCCCCTCCTGAGCCCCGGGCGATCCGGGCCGGGAGCGGTCAGACCACGCGCAACCCGAGCATGCGGCGGGCGATCACGAGGCGCTGGATCTCGCTCGTCCCCTCCCCGATCTCGGTGAGCTTCGCGTCGCGCAGGTAGCGCTCCACCTTGTACTCCGCGACGTAGCCGTAGCCGCCGTGGACCTGGATGGCCGCGTTGGTAGCGCGCGACGAGACCTCGGAGGCGAAGAGCTTCGCCTGGGCCGCTGCCAGCGAGTAGTCGCGGCCCTGGTCCTTCAGCCACGCCGCGCGGTAGACGAGCGCGCGGGCCGCCTCGATCTCGGTCGCCATGTCGGCGATCCGGAAGGCGACCCCCTCGAACGAGCCGATCGGCCGGCCGAACTGCTGGCGGTCGCGGACGTACGGGATGGCCGCGTCGAGGGCGGCCTGGGCGAGCCCCAGGGCGAGGGCGCCGATCGAGATCCGGCCGCCGTCGAGGATGGCGAGGAACGTCTTGAAGCCGCCCCCGCGCTCGCCGAGCAGGTTCGCGGCCGGGACGCGGCAGCCCTCGAACCGCAGCTCGCCGGTGGCCGAGGCGTGCAGGCCGAGCTTCTCCTCGAGCCGTCCGACGCTGAAGCCGGGCGTGTCCGCCGGGACGATGAAGGCGCTGATCTCCGCCGTCCCGTCATCGCGCGAGCCGGTGCGCGCCGTCACCACGTAGGTGCCGGCCACGCCGGCGTTGGTGATGAACCGCTTGGCGCCGTCGAGGACCCAGCGACCACCGTCGGGGCCGTCCTCGAAGCGCGCGGTCGTCCGCGTCCCACCCGAGTCGGACCCGGCCCCGGGCTCCGTCAGGCCGTAGGCGCCGATGACCTGGCCAGACGCGAGGGGCACGAGGTAGCGCTGCTTCTGCTCGGCCGAGCCGGCGAGGTGGAGCGGGCCGCAACCGAGGCTCGTGTGGGCGGCCACGATGAGCCCGAGCGAGCCCCAGACGCGGCCGATCTCCTCCACGGCGATCGCGTAGGCGAGGGTGTCGAGACCGGCCCCGCCCTCGTCCTCGGGGATGGGGATGCCGAGCCAGCCGAGCTCGCCCATCCGTCGCACGAGGTCGAGGGGGAACCGCCGCTCGCGCTCGTGCTCGTCGATGAGCGGCTCCGCCTCCTTGACCATGAAGTCGCGGACGGTCCGCCGCAGGAGCTCGTGCTCGGGGGACAGGTCGAGGTCCATCGGTCGCGGCAGGATAGCACCGCGCGGGTCGCGTCCCGCGGGCCGCTGCGCGTCGGACCGTTGGACCCCGGGCCGGGCCCGTTCGGAGCGGCTCCGACGGGTCGGTGCTAGCCTTGCCGGGCCATGGGAGGGACCGACACGAGCCGCGCCGGCGGGAACGGCGCCGTCGCGCCACTGCTGGCCGGGGGGCCGGTCGCCGAACCGCACACCCACCTCAACGGCGGACCGGCGTCGGCCCTGCGCCACGAGCTCCTCGTCTCGCTGCGAGAGCACGGTCCGTCGTCGCCGGACCGCCTGGCCACCCTCCTGGGCGCGAGCCGGACCGGCGTCCTGCAGCAACTCCGGGCCCTCGAGTCGGCGGCGCTCGTGAGTCGCCAGACCGTCCGCCATGGGGTCGGCCGGCCCCGCCACCTGTACGACGTGACGCCCGGCGCGCAGGAGCTCTTCCCGGCGAACTACGGGCCGCTCGCGGAGGGGCTCATCGCCGCCATCGCCGCCGTCGGCGGGCAGGCGCTCGTCGAGGAGGTCTTCCTCGCCCGCAGCCGCCAGCTCGGCACGCGCATCCGCGAACGGCTCGACGAGCGGATCGGCCGGGACGCCCCGCTCGAGGAGCGCGTTCGCGAGCTCGCGGTCATCCAGGACGAGCAGGGCTACCTCTGCCATGCCGAGGTCGCGGAGGACGGCACGGTCCGGCTGCTCGAGCACAACTGCGCCATCTACCACGTCTCGTCGGGCAACGCCGCGGCCTGCCGCGCCGAGCTGGAGCTCTTCCGGGACGTCCTGGGCGTCGAGGTCGTCCGGGAGACGCACATCGCCTCGGGCGATCGGGCCTGCTCGTATCGCCTGCTCGACGCCGCGGCCGTGGACTCGGGGACGGCGGACGCGCGGCCGACGGACGCCCCGGCGGTCGCGCGGCCCGACTGACGCTCAGGCGGACCCTCGCCCAACGCGCCTCAGGCTTCCTCGCGCTCGACCTCCATCCGCGGCGCCGGCTCCCGAGCCGGCGGCGGGACGTCGCTGACGTTGCGCACGAAGGAGGCCTGCAGCGACGTGGTCGCGGCCAGCTGCTGGTCCTCGAGGGAGAGGATGCCGAGCCGGCCGAGCGTCGCCAGCTCATCCCGGATGTACGTCCGGAGCATCTCGGGTCCGTCGGTGTTGATCGTGAAGCGGACGCCGTTCCGGCGGAACGTGTCGAGGATCCAGCGGAACTCGTCCCAGCCCGAGACGACGCGCGTGTTCAGGTTCGACGAGGGGCAGATCTCGAGCACGACCGCCCGCTCGCGCAGCATCGCCATCGCCCGGGGGTCGTAGGCCGCCTTCACCCCGTGCCCGATCCGATCGGGCTCGAGCAGCTCGATGACCTGGGCGACCTCCTCGACCGGCCCGGACTCGCCACTGTGGACGGTCAGCCCGAGGCCGTACTGGCGGGCCCGCCGGAAGAGCCGGCGGTAGTCGGCGACCCGGAAGGTGGGCGACTCCGGACCGGCGATGTCGATGCCGACCACGCCGCGGTCGCGCCAGGCGATCGCCTTCTCGGCGATGATCTCGTTGAGCTGATACGGAAAGGCCCGGTCGAGACAGAAGATGAGCCCGGGCCGGACCGGGTATTCGAGCGTCGCCCGGTCCATCCCCCGGACGGCCGCCGCGATGATGTGGTCGAGGTCCTGCTCGCCGCCGCGGTTGCGCTTCATCGGGTTGAAGCGGAGCTCGACCGTCGTCACGTTGTTCTTGCGGTAGGCGCCGCCGATGACCTCGTAGACCGAGCGCTCGATGGCCAGCGGCGACGACTGGATGAGCTCGGTCCAGTGGAAGAGCTGGAGGTAGCCGTCGAACGAGCGGGAGCGGGGGGAGACCGTGATCATGTCGCGGAACTCCCAGTAGTCCTTCGTCGGCAGCTTGATGCCCTGTGAGTGGGCGATGCCCCACATGATGGCCGGTGTCACGGCGCCGCCGAGATGGCAGTGGAGTTCGGCGAGCGGCAGGCGGCGAGGGAGGCTGCGGACCATGCGGCGAGCATAGCGCCCCGCCGATTTGCGAGCGGGAGCGCCGAGGCGTACAGTGCGGCCACTCCGTGGCGGGGTGCGTCGCAGGGCGCCTGCGGACCCCGGGTCCCCGAACGGACGAGGAGGATCACCATGCTTTCGTGGCGAAGCCGCGCCTTGGGCGTCGCCGGTGCGACGCTGTTCCTGCTGGGGGCGTGCAGCGGCAGTCCGGCGACGCCGTCGCCGGCCGTCTCGACGCCGGCCGCGTCCCAATCCGCGGCGGCCTCTCCGAGCGCGGCCGCGACCCCCTCGGCTAGCGTCATCTCCGTCCCGGCCGAGCAGCTCGTCACCGCCGGCAAGCTCACCGTCTGCTCCGACATCCCCTACCCGCCCCAGGAGTTCTTCGACGCCCAGGGCAACCCGACCGGCTCCGACATCGACATCGGGGGCGAGATCGCCAAGCGCCTCGGCCTGACCCTGGCCGTCAACAACACCGTCTTCGACACGATCATCGCGGCGCTCCAGGGCGGCAAGTGCGACATCATCATCTCGGCGCAGAACATCACCTCTGACCGCATCAAGAAGGTGGACATGATCCCCTTCTTCCAGGCCGGTCAGTCGTTCGTCGTCGACAAGGGCAACCCCAAGAGCATCCAGTCGACGGACGACCTCTGCGGCAAGACGATCGCCGCCGAGACGGGCACGACCGAGGTCGACTACCTCCAGGGCACCGGTGACTACAAGGGCCAGGGCCTGACCCAGGCCTGCACCGCCAAGGGCAAGCCCGCCATCAACGCCAAGGAGTTCGAGAAGGACTCCGACGCCCTCCTCGCCCTCCAGGCGGGCCAGGTCGACGCCTACTTCGCCGACTCCCCGGTCGCCGGCTACTACCAGGTCCAGCACCCCGACCAGTTCGAGGTCTCCCCGATCCCGCCGCTCCAGCCGGCGCTCGAGGGCATCAGCGTCCAGAACGACGCGGGCCACAAGGACCTGAAGACCGCCGTCCAGCAGGCCCTCGTGGCGATGATCAACGACGGGACCTACCTGACGATCCTCAAGAAGTACGGCGACGACGCCGGAGCGATCACCGCCGACGTCGCCCAGCAGCTCAACAAGCTCAAGTAGCGACGCGCCCCGGACCAGGAGGCCCATGCCTGCGTCTCCGCGCCTGTCGCGACTCCGGCCGGCCCTCGTGCCGGCCGGAGTCGTCATCCTCGCCGTCATCCTCGCCGGTTGTGCCGGGTCCCGGGCGGGGTCGGGGCCCCGGCTCAACTGGACCTACTTCTTCGACACCCTCTTCCGACCGGACGACAAGATCCGCTTCGGCATCTGGCTGACCGTCTCGATCGCCATCCTCAGCCAGCTGATCGGGGTCATCCTGGGGACATTCGCGGCGCTCGGGAAGATGTCGAAGGTGGGGGCCTTCCGCTGGCTCGCCAACTTCTACATCTGGGTCTTCCGGGGGACTCCGCTCGTCGTCCAGATCGTCCTCTTCTACTTCGGGCTGAGCGTCGCCCGCATCTACCAGTGGCCGCCCATCGTCATCCCCGGGGCGACGGTCGACGGGGCGATCCAGGCGGGCGTCTTCGCCCTCGGCGTGAACGAGGGGGCGTACTTCGCCGAGATCGTCCGGGCGGGCATCCTCTCGATCGACCCCGGCCAGACCGAAGCGGGCAAGGCCCTGGGCATGACGTACGGCGTGATCATGCGGCGGATCGTCCTGCCGCAGGCCGCCCGGGTCATCGTCCCGCCGCTCGGCAACGAGTTCAACAACATGCTCAAGACGACGTCCCTGCTCGTCCTGATCTCGGTGCCCGAGCTGTACACCATCATCAACCGCAAGCAGGGCAACGCCTTCGCGCCGTTCGAGTTCTACCTCGCGGCCGCGATCTGGTACCTGCTCATGACGACGATCTGGAGCGTCATCCAGGCCTGGATCGAGCGACGGCTGGCCAAGGGCACGGCCGGCGCGGCGAGCGGCGGGCCGACCCTCCGCGAGCGGCTCTTCGGCGGCGGACGGACGTCGGTCGAGGATCTGCCGGCGATCACGGGAGGCCGCTGATGACCGCCCCGTCGCACGACCTCCTCGCTGCCATCGGCGGCGTCCCGTCGCCCGCCTCGGACGTCGTCGTGGAGGCGACCGACGTCCACAAGTTCTTCGGCCGCCTCCACGTCCTCAAGGGCGTCTCGATGACGGTCAGGCGCCAGGAGGTCGTCGTCGTCATCGGCGCCTCGGGCTCGGGCAAGACGACGTTCATCCGCTGCGTCAACCACCTCGAGAAGATCCAGCAGGGCCGGATCTTCGTGAACGGGCACCTCATCGGCTACCGCGACGTGAACGGGAAGCTCGTCGAGGACCGCGAGCGGAACATCGCCCGCCAGCGCCAGGAGATCGGGATGGTCTTCCAGCGCTTCAACCTGTTCCCCCACATGACGGCCCTCGAGAACATCGTGGAGGCGCCGATCCAGGTCCGCCGGACGCCCAGTGATGAGGCCGAGGCGACCGGCCGGGCGCTCCTCGAGCGGGTCGGCCTGGCGGCGAAGGCCGACGCGTATCCGGCCCAGCTGTCCGGCGGTCAGCAGCAGCGGGTCGCCATCGCCCGCGCCCTGGCGATGAAGCCCGCCCTGATGCTCTTCGACGAGCCCACCTCTGCCCTCGACCCGGAGATGATCGGCGAGGTGCTCGATGTGATGAAGGAGCTGGCCCGCGAGGGGATGACGATGATCGTCGTGACCCACGAGATGGGCTTCGCCCGCGAGGTCGCCGATCGGGTCGTGATGATGGACGACGGCCAGATCATCGAGGAAGGCACGCCCGAGCACTTCTTCACGAGCCCGACGCACGATCGGACGAAGGGCTTCCTCTCGAAGATCCTCTAGGCCGGCTCGCGATCGGGCCGGCGGGGACCTCAGGCCGCCGCGGCCGGGTCTCAGCCGGCGGCGGGTGTCGGCATCACGCGGCCTTCGGCGTCGACGGTGGCCTGGCGGCGCAGCCGCTTGAGCTCGGCGCCCGGGACCTGGTCGCGGGCGTGGTACGAGGAGCGCACCAGCGGCGCCGACTCGACGTGCCGGAAGCCGAGCGCGAGGGCCTCGGCCTTCAGCTCGGCGAACTCGTCGGGGTGGTAGTAGCGGATCACCGGCAGGTGCTGCTCGGTCGGCCGCAGGTACTGGCCGACGGTCAGGATGTCACAGTCCACCGCCCGCAGGTCGCGGAACGTCTGCGACAGCTCGGCCCGCTCCTCGCCCAGGCCGACCATCAGGCTCGACTTGGTGTGGACCGGGTAGCCGGTCGTTGCGGCCATCGCCTTGGCCCGCTCGAGGACGCCCAGCGAGCGGTCGTAGCGGGCGCGCTTGCGGACCGGCTTCTGCAGTCGCTCCACCGTCTCGACGTTGTGGTTGAGGATGTCCGGCCGCGCCTCCATCACCGTCCGCAGCGGCGCGTCCTCGCCGTTGAAGTCCGGGATGAGGACCTCGACGCCCATCCCCGGCGTGGCAGCGCGAAGCAGGCGGATCGTCTCGGCGAAGATGTGGGCGCCCCCGTCCGGGAGGTCGTCGCGGGCGACGCTGGTCACGACGACGTGCTCGAGGCCGAGCCCCTTGATCGCCTCGGCGACCCGCCGCGGCTCGTCCTCGTCGTAGACGGGCGGGCGGCCCGTCTTCACCGCGCAGAAGCCGCAGGCCCGGGTGCAGACGTCGCCGAGGATCATGATCGTGGCGGTCCGCTGCTCCCAGCACTCGCCCATGTTCGGGCACATCGCCTCTTCGCAGACCGTGTTGAGGCCGAGGCCGCGCATCAGCCGCTTGAGGTCGTGGTAGTTCTCGCCGGCGGGCAGCTTGGCCCGGATCCACTCCGGATGGCGCCGCTGCGGGCGCGAGCCATCGGCTGCGGGAGCGTCGAAGCGGCCCCCACCCATCGCGATCGTCGGCGGCAGGGCCGGGTGGTGGTGAGCACCGTCGGGGGGCGGCGTGAACATCGGCAACTCTCGACCCATGGCCCGAGTGTACGACGGGGGACGGCGGACGCGCCCGAGCCAGTCCCTGCCTACCAGATCGGCGTATCGGGGCCGACGGACTCGAGCCAGCGGATGACGTCCTGGACGAAGTAGGCGGTCTGGGCGCCGTCGGTCGCCCGATGGTCGAAGCCGACGCAGATGTTCATCAGGGACCGGACGGCGATGACCTCGCCGTCGGGCGTGTCGAGGACGACGGGTCGCTTCCTGACGGCCTCCATCGTCAGGATGCAGATCTGCGGCGCGTTGATGATCGGGCTGCTCGTCAGCGAGCCGAACCAGCCGGTGTTGTCGACGGTGAACGTGCCGCCCTGGAGGTCGTCGAGGCGGAGCCGGTTCGCCCGCGCCCGGGCAGCCAGGTCGGCCACGGCCCGGTTGAGGCCGTTGATCGAGAGCTGGTCGGCGTCGTGGACGACCGGCACGATGAGGCCGTTGTCGACGGCCACCGCCACCCCGAGGTTGATGCGCCGCTTGCGGATGAGGCCCTGCTCGCTGTAGTGGGCGTTGATGTCGGGATGCTTCTTGAGCGCCTCGACGACGGCCTTCATGACGAACGGGACGTAGCTCAGGCCGATCCCCTCGCGGCCCTGGTAGGCAGCCTTGTTCGCCTCCCGGAAGCGGACGGCCGACGTCATGTCGCACTCGAAGGTCGTGTAGGCGACCGGCACGGCGCCCGCCCGGGTCATCTGGGCCGCGATGCCGCGGCGCATCTGGTCGAACGGGACGAGCTCCTCGTCCTGGCCCGGGGCCCAGGACGGCGCCGGAGCGGCGGGAGCGGCGGCGGGGGTCGGAGCGGCCGAAGTCGGCGCCGTTGCCGGCGCGGCTGACGGCGCCGCCGGCGGTGCGCCGGGGGCGGCCGTGGCGGCAGGACCCTGGCCGGTCCGCTGCGCCTCGACGAAGGCCAGGACGTCGTCGCGCGTGATCCGGCCCGCGTGGCCGGTCCCCACGATCTGCTCCGGGGAGAGGCCGTGCTCGCGGAGGAGCCGCCGGACGGCGGGCGTCATCCGGGCGTTCGCGTCGCCGGCCGCCCCGTCGCCGTTGGCGGACGGGGACGCCGTCGCAGTTGGCGGCGGCGCGACGGCAGCGGCGCGCTCGGGCATCTCGTGCGGCGCCCGCTCATCCGACCCGGCCGGCCCCGTGGCGGGCCCACCGGCGGCAGCGGCGCCGGGCAACGCCTGGACTCCGGCGGCCGCGGGTTCCGGCTCGGCCTGCGGCGTCGGGGGCTCGCCGGCGATGCCGCCCGCGCCGGGCGAGACCGTGGGCGCGGCGGCCTCGGATCCGTCCTCGGCCGTCTCGATGACCGCGATCTCCGCGTTGTTCGGGACGGTCTGGCCCTCCTCGACCAGGATCTCGCGGAGGACGCCCTCGACGGGCGAGGGCACCTCGGCGTTGACCTTGTCGGTGATGACCTCGAGCAGCGGCTCGTACTTCGCGACGTGGTCGCCCGGCTTCTTGAGCCACTTGCCGATGGTGCCCTCGGCCACGCTCTCGCCGAGCTGGGGCATCGTCACCTTGGCCACGGATCGCTCCTCCTCCGAGGGACCGGCACGGGCGACCGTGCGGGGGAGTTCTGACCGGCGCCGCGGCTGCCCGCGGCTGCGTGCTGGAGGGTATCTTCGCCCATCCCGGCCGTGCACGCGACGGCTGCGATCCTCGCCGCCTCGGCGACGTGGGCCAGGCCGTCACACCCGCGCACTGCTCGCGCGTCCCGAGGCTCGATCAGTCGTCCCGCCCGATCGGGAGGCCCACCATGCGGCTCCACGGCCACACGGCGCGGTCGACGACGCTGCCACGACCGGTGGCTCCCTCGCCGGGCATCGCCACCGCGCTCCTGGTCGTCCTCGTCCTGGCGGCCTGCACGACGGCCCCGCCCGTCGGCGTCCTTCCGCCGGCCGCGCCGAGCGGCGTCCGCCCGGCGGGCTGCCTGCGACTGTCGGCTCCCCTCGCCTTCGGCGCCAGCTGGGCCCCCGACGGCGCGACGATCGCCAGTCCGCTCGGGGGTGAGGACCCGGCCGGGCCGTCGGGCGTGGTTCGCCTCATCGAGGTCGCGACCGGCCGCGAGCGGATCGTCGAGGCAGCCGTGACGAACCAGCCCTTCGCGGTCGGCCGGGACGACGTCATCTACTACGCCCACCGGAACGGGGCCGGCCGCGCGATCTGGCGTGCCGCCCCGGGAGCGCCGGGCCGGCCCTGGCTCGCGGATCCCCTGGCGATCTCGCTGGCCTGGACCGAGGAGGGCCTCGTGCGTGAGCGTCCGCTCGGTGACGACTACGTGGTCGAGCGCGTCTCCCCGAACCACGTCGCCGTCCCGCTGCTCACCTCGCGGTACGAGGTCCGACTCTGGTCGGCCCCGGGCTGGCTGGTCATGGTCGCCCCGACCGGCAAGACAGCGACGGTCCTCGAGGTCCGGCACGGCTCCGAGACGTTCCGCCGCGAGGTGCCATCGGCGGCGGCGAACACGCTCCAGGGGATGACTCCCGAGCGCGACGCCATCGTCTTCTTCGACTTCGGGAGCCAGGTCGGCGGGCATCTCGCCGCGACGGAGGTCCCGCTCGACGGGAGCCCGCTCCGGAACGTCGTGGTGTCGCTGCCTGACAGCGGCGGGCCCGCGACCGGGCTCTCCCCCGCCGGTGCATTCCTCACCTCGGGCGGACCACTGGGCTGGGAGGTCGTGTGCCTGGTGCGGCCCGCCTGGAGCGGCGCCACGACCGCGCCCCCGTCGCCCTAGTAGGCAGCCAGATCCCGGATCGCGCCGGCGATGCGCTCCGGGTCGAGCATGAACCAGTCCTCGAGGACGTGGTTGTAGGGCACGGCCGGCACGTCCGGGGCGGCGACCCGCATGACCGGCCCGTCGAGGTAGTCGAAGGCCTCCTCCGCGACCATCGCCGCGATCTCGGCTCCGTAGCCGCCGAACTTGTTGGCCTCGTAGACGACGAGGCACTTGCCCGTCTTGCGCACCGAGTCGAGGATCGTCGTCCGATCGAGCGGGCGGAGCGTCCGGACGTCGATGACCTCGACGCTGATGTCCTCGTCCTCGACGCGGTCGGCCGCCTCGAGGGCGTAGTGGGCCATCAGGCCGTAGGCCACGACCGTGACCTGCGCGCCGATCCGCGTCACCGCCGCCTTGCCCAGCGGCACGCTGTACTCGCCGTCCGGCACGTCGCCCCGGACGCTGCGGTACATCTTCTTGTGCTCGAAGAAGAGGACCGGGTCGTAGTCGCGGATCGCGCTGCGGAGGAGCCCCTTGGCGTCGTACGGGGTGGACGGGATGACGACCTTGAGCCCCGGGACGTGGGTGAAGAACGCCTCGACCGACTGGCTGTGGTACAGCGCGCCGTGGACGCCGCCGCCGTACGGTGCGCGGACGGTGATCGGGCAGCCGAACGCGCCGTTGGACCGGTAGCGCATCCGGGCCGCCTCGGAGACGAGCTGGTTGAAGGCCGGGAAGATGAAGTCGGCGAACTGGATCTCGGCGATCGGCCGCAGTCCGTTGGCCGAGGCGCCGATGCTGACCCCGACGATCATCGATTCGGTCAGTGGCGTGTCGATGACCCGCTCCTCGCCGAACTCGTCGTAGAGCCCGTCGGTCGCCAGGAAGACGCCGCCCTTCACCCCGACGTCCTCGCCCAGGACGATGGTCGAGGGGTCGCGCCGCATCTCGTCGCGCAGGCCCTCGCGGATGGCCTCGATGAGCGTCCGTGTCGCCATCAGGCGGGGTCCTCCGCGTAGACGTGCCGCGTCGCCGAGTCGACCGTCGGGTCGGGCTGCTGCTCCGCCCAGTCGGTCGCGTCGTTGACCTCGGCGGCGATCTCGGCCGCGATCCGCTCGACGAGCTCAGAGCTCAGCACACCCGCCTCCAGGAGCTGCTCCCGGAAGCACGGCAGCGGGTCGCGCAGCCGCTCCCGCTCCAGCTCCTCCGGGGTCCGGTACTTGGTCTGCTGATCGTCCGACGAGTGGGCCGTCAGGCGGGTCACCTTGGCCTCGATGATGGTCGGCCCCTCGCCCCGCCGGGCCCGCTCGACCGCCTCGTGGCCGGCCCGCCAGCAGCCCACGACGTCGGCCCCGTCGACGACCAGCCCGGGCATCCCGTAGCCGGCGGCGCGGTCGGCCAGGTCGACGATCGGGGCCTGCTTGGCCGCCGGCACGCTGATGGCGTAGCCGTTGTTCTCGATGACGGTGATCACGGGGAGCTTGTGCAGGCCCGCGAAGTTCATGCCCTCGTGGAAGTCGCCCTGGTTCGAGGCGCCCTCGCCGAGCGCGGTGACGACGACCTGCCCCGTCCGCCGGATCTTGGCGGCGAGGGCGAGGCCGACGGCGTGGAGGATCTGCGTCCCGACGGGGGACGAGGTCGAGAGGATGTTGTGAGCGGAGCCGCCGTAGTGGCCGGGCATCTGGCGGCCGCCCGAGCTGGGGTCGGGCGCCTTCGCGTACTGGGCGAGCATGATCTCGCGGGCCGACATCCCGAAGGTGAGCACCCCGGCCACGGAGCGGTAGAACGGGACCAGCCAGTCGAGGCCCGGGCGGAGGTTCGAGACGATGCCGACCTGGGCGCCCTCATGGCCCTGGCCGCTGATGACGAACGGGACCCGCCCCGCGCGGTTGAGGACCCACATCCGCTCGTCGATCGCCCGGGCCAGGGCGACCCGGCGGTACATCAGGCGCAGGTCGTCGTCGGTCAGGCCGAGCGACTCGGCCAGCCGGCTCCGGTCGCCGCCGGGCTGCCCGGCCGATCCGACGGGCCCGTCGGTCTCGCTCGCGGTGGTCGTCATGGCTCGGGACGTCTCCTGTCCGGGTCCGCCCCGCCGGGACGGAGGCCCTTCTCGATGACCCTCAGAAGTTGATCGCCCGCCCGTCGACCAGCATGGCCGCTTCGCCGACGGCCTCGGAGAGCGTCGGGTGGGGGTGGGTCGCGGCCGCGATCTCCCAGGCCGTCGCGCCCAGGGTCATCGCCAGGGCCGCCTCGGCGATGAGGTCGGTCACGTGCGGCCCGATGAGGTGGACGCCGAGGACGTCGTCGCGGTCGGCGTCGGCCACGATCTTGACGAAGCCCTCGTGCTCCCCGCCGATGACCGCCTTGGCGTCGGCCTGGAAGGGGAAGCTCGCCTTCTTGATGCGCCGGCCGGCCGCCTCGGCCTGCTGTTCCGTAAGGCCGACCGAGGCGACCTGGGGCCGCGAGAAGGTCGCCCGCGGCTGATGGTCGTAGTCCATCTCCTCGATCGGCTCGCCCGCGATCGCGTGCGCGGCGATGATGCCCTCGTGGGTCGCCGTGTGGGCGAGCATCAGCCCGCCGACGACGTCGCCCACGGCGTAGACGTGGCTCTCGCGGGTCCGCATCCGACCGTCGACCTTGATGAAGCCGCGCTCCAGCTCGACCCGCGTCCGCTCCAGGCCGATGCCCTCGACGTTCGGGGCTCGACCCGTGGCCACGAGCAGCTGCTCCACCCGTAGCTCCTCGCGCGGGCCGCCCTCGGGGCCGACCTCCAGGCAGACGCCGTCCCCCGTCACCTCCACCGCCTTCGGGTCGAAGCGGGCGTTGGTCATGACGCGGAGGCCGCGGCGGTTGAAGGCGCGCTCGAGCTCGCGCGAGACGTCGGCGTCCTCGAGCGGCACGATGGCCGGCAGGTACTCGAGCAGGGTGACCTGGCTGCCGAGGTCGTGGAACATCGAGGCGAACTCGACCCCGACCGCACCAGCGCCCACCACGGCGATGCTCGCGGGCCGGGTGTCCGACCGCAGGATGTCGTCGCTGGTGACGATGCGCTGCCCGTCCGGCTCGAGGCCCGGCAGGCTCTTGACCCTGCTGCCCGTGGCGATGACCAGGTCGGTCGCCTCGAGGAGGCGCTCGCCGCCACCGCCGGGGGCGGCGTCCTCGCCGGCCAGGCTGACCCGGACCTTGGTCGGGGCCTCCAACCGGCCGGTCCCCTGGATCCACTCGACCTTGTTCTTGCCGACGAGCGTCTTGAGGCCCGTCCACATCCGTTTCACGACCTGGTCCCGGCGGCGCGCCATCTGGGCGTAGTCGACGCCGACCTCGCCCGGCAGCCGGAGCCCGAATTCCTTCGCCTTGCCGAGGCGGGCGAACAGCTCCGCCGACTCGATCAGCGCCTTCGTGGGGATGCAGCCACGATGGAGGCAGGTCCCGCCGATCTTGTCCTGCTCGATGAGGGCGACCTTGAGGCCGAGCTGCGCGCCGCGGAAGGCGGCCGCGTAGCCGCCATTGCCGGCGCCGAGGACGACGAGATCGAAGGAGTTGCTGGAGCCGACGGCCATGGGTCAGGCAGCCTCGCAGGTACGGCGACGGGGTCCCGCGGGACACGGCCGGGGAGGACGGACGGCGGGGCGGCCGCCGACGCTCGGCGAGGAGGGACGGGGACAGGGCGCGGACTCGGCGGGACGCCGGGGACCGAGGGGGCCGCTCACGCGGCCGATGGTACGGCTCCCCTGCGGGCCCCGCAACACGAGGGCGCTCGCAGCGGGACGCCGCTGGCTCGCAGCGGCCTGCCAGAGCGCCGCAGGCAAACGACGCCGGACACGCGACGACCGGGCGGCTGCCCGGTCGTCGAGATCTCGTGGTGGCGGCTGGGCCGCCCGCGGTCAGCTGCCGCGGACCATCCGGAAGCAGTCGCTGCAGTAGACGGGCTTGCCGTTCGTCGGCCGGAAGGGGACCTCGGTCTCCTTGCCACAGCGGCTGCAGGTGGCCGAGAACATCTGGCGGGGACCGCGGTCGTAGCTCGAGGAGCCGTAGCCGCCGCCGTGGCTCATGCCGCCTTCGGGCCGCGAGGCCTTCCGTGCGGCGCGACAGCTGGAGCAGCGCTTGGGCTCGCTGAATCCTCGCTGGCCGTAGAAATCCTGCTCGCTCGCGGTGAAGACGAACTGCTGGCCGCAGTCCGCGCAGACCAGGATCTTGTCCGTGTACACGAGAACCCCAGACTCCTCTCAGTAGCCGCTCGTACCGTCCTGTTCTCGCGGGGGCCGTGAGAGGGCGAGGTCGTTCGTGCTACCAGTCCGGCCGCGGCGTTCCGCACCGCGGCATCGCGCGGCGGATTGTACGCCGCACATATGGCCCTGCATAGGGACTTTTCGGTCGCTTTTCGACTGCCGACGAACGGGCGCGACGCGTGCCGCCGGCCGCGGGACCGCTCTCGGCGGTCGTGGGTGTCACGCGCCGACGGGCTGACCCCGACGGCGACGCGGCGGTGCTCCGGCAGGACTCCGGCAGGACTCCGGCAGGACGCCGTCAGGACGCCGGCAGGAGCTCGGTCGCGAGCCGTCGGACGGTCTCCGCGTCGACGGCGGCAAGGGCAGCCCGGGCGAGCTCGTCGAGGCGGGCGCGGGTGATGCCGGCGAGCGCGGTCCGGACGGCGTCGAGGGCCCCCGCGTCGGCGGACAGCTCGTCGACCCCGAGCCCGACCAGCACGAGCGCGCCCGCGGGATCACCGGCCAGCTCGCCGCAGACCGCGACCGGGATGCCGGCCGCATCGGCCCCGGCGACGATCCCGGCGATCGTCCGCAGGACCGCCGGGTGGAGCGCGTCCTGCAGCGGAGCAAGCGCGGGGTTGCCGCGGTCCGCCGCCAGCACGTACTGGGTCAGGTCGTTGGTCCCGATGCTGAAGAAGTCGATGCGGCGGGCCAGCTCGGGGGCGAGGACGGCCGCCGACGGCACCTCGACCATGATCCCGGTCACCATCCGCTCGGCGACCGGCGCCCCTTCGGCGAGCAGCCCCGAGCGGGCCTCGTCGCGCAGCGAGCAGAGGAGCTCGACGTCGGCCATCGTCGCGACCATCGGGGCCATGACGTGGGGCACGACTCCGGCCGCCGCGCCGGCCCGCCAGATCGCCCGCAGCTGGGTCACCAGCAGTTCCGGCGAGGCGTAGGCGAGGCGGATGGCGCGAACGCCGAGGAACGGGTTCGCCTCGGGGGCCAGGCGCAGGTACGGGATGTCCTTGTCGCCGCCGATGTCGGCGAGGCGGATGACCACGGGCCGGTCGGGCCCGAAGGCCTCCAGCGCCTGGCGGTAGGCCTCCGCCTGCTCGCGCTCGGTCGCCGGCGTCTGGCGTTGCATGAAGAGGAACTCGGTCCGGAAGAGGCCGACGCCCTCGGCCCGCGCTTCCAGAGCCCGGGGAGCGTCCTCGGGTCGGCCGATGTTGGCCACGAGCAGGACGCGCTCCCCGTCGGCGGTGGCGCAGGGCCGGTCGCGCAGGGACGCTGCTCGGGCGCGGCGCTCGTCGAGGGCCGCGCCGCGCGCCCGGAAGTCGTCGGCCTCGGCCGGGTCCGGGTCGAGCACGACCTCCCCCCGCTCGCCATCGACGGCGGCGCGCAGCGGCGTCTCCGGGGCGGCCTCCTGGGCCGCCTCGACGGCCGCGAGCAGGCCCTCCGCGCCGACGACGCAGGGGATGTCGAGGCTCCTGGCCAGGATCACCGCGTGCGCGGTGCGCGAGCCGCGGGCGAGGGCGATGCCGAGCAGGAAGCCGGGCGGGATCTCGGCCGTCACCGAGGGCGGCAGGTCGTCCGCCAGGGCGATCGATGGCCCTTCCGGCAACGACAGCGACGCGCCGGTCAGGATCCGGACGAGGCGCGCGCCGACGTCGCGAACGTCGGCGGCGCGCGCAGCGAGCAGCTCGTCGTCGAGGCCGGCCAGGATCTCGGCGGCGGCTGCGGCGGCGTTCGCGACCGCGACGGAGGCAGCCTCCCCGCCCTCCGCGCGACGGACGGCTTCGTCGACCAGCATCGCGTCCGTCGCCATCAGGGCCTGGGCCTCGAAGATGCCGGCGTCCTCCGCCCGGCCGGCGTCCCGAACGCGGCTCGCCAGTGTCTCGAGCTGGCCGGCCGCGGCCTCCGCTGCCGCGCGGATGGCCGCCGCGGGACCAGCAGCGGCGGCGGCTTCGGCATCGGCGCCGGCCACGATCCCGGGCGCCGTGGGCTCGTACACCCAGACCGGGGCGATCGCGATCCCGGGGGCGCCGGGCGTGCCGTGGAGGACCGTGCTCATCGAACCGCTCCGGCTTCCGGGTGCGGTCAGGGCTCGACGGCCTCGCCGAGGCCGCTCTCGATGAGGGCCCGCAGCGACTCGACGGCCTCGGCCTCGTCCTCGCCGTCGGCCGTGACGCGGACGGTGTGCCCGCGCTGCACGCCGCAGGCCAGGACGGCGAGCAGGCTCTTGGCGTCGCCCTCGGGTCGGCCGGACGAGACGTTCTGCAGTCGGACCTTCGACCGGAAGCCCGCCGCGGCCTTGACGAACGTCGCCGCGGGCCGCGCGTGGAGCCCCGACGGGTTGCGGATCTCGACGTCGACGCTGGTCACCCCGCGCCTCCCTGCCCCAGGTCGGTCGCGGACGTCGCGCGGACCCCTCGCTCGACCCTGGTCGGCACAGCGTAGGCGAAGGCGGTGGGGTGCGTCAGATCGCTGGAACGACGACGCTCCAGCACGACGAGTCGGTCCACCGCCGTGGGGCAGCGCGCGGCCGCGTCGGTCAGGCGAGGGGCAGGAAGCGCGTCCCTCCCCAATGGCTCATGCCCGGGTTGTGGCGGTGGCCGCTCAGGGCGTGGTCGCCCTCGGGCATCAGCTCGGGCGGCATGCCGCGTCGTGGTCCGGCAGGTCCCTGCCCTTCCCCGATCCACTGCCACTTCGTCCACCGGGGGCGCTGCAACGCCGGCAGCGGCGCCTCGCCGGGTGGCTCCTGGCCCTCACCGACCCATTCGCTGCGGTCCCATTCGTCCATCAGGCCGACCTCGTCCCGGCGAGTGCCGAGGGGCGTGGCCTCAGGCTTCGACTCGATCATCACTGACCGCCCTTTCGTCTTCACCGTATTCCCGGCGACGTAGACCGCCATCGCCACCGCCAGGGCCCAGCCCCAGGCGATGAGCAGCCAGTCGCCCGAGGCGACGAAGCTCTGGGTCCCCCGGCCGGACTGGTTGAGTGCGGCGACGGCCATCGCGACGACGCCGTCGCCGAAGGCGATGAGCACGGCCGTGCCGATGAACTCGGCGAGCATCTCGGCGCAGATCGTCCGCGCCCAGCCGTGCCTGGACCATCTCGCGGCCTGTCCCGCCATGGCGCTCCTCTCCGGTCCGCCCGACGGCGACCCGCCTGCCGGCGGACCTATATGGATTGTAGTGACATCCTAAACCATTGATTAACGGAGCGGGGCGAGCAGCCGGGGGAAGCGAGCGAGAGACCGCGGATCGTGCGGCGGGGCAGGCGTGGCGGCGCGGCCACGAACCGCGTCCGTCAGGCGGACGGACTACCTCGGCCGCGAGCCAGGAGCACGAGCAGGCCGGCCGTGCCGACCACGAGCACCACGACCGCGATGGGCAGCGCCGAGAGCGCCTCGCGCAGGGGCGGCACGACCGTCGTCACGGCCTCGATGGCGAGGACGGCGAGGACGACCACGACGGCCAGGATCAGGACCTCGCGGAGCCCCGGGCCGCTGCGCCGCGCCGGGCGACCGGCGTCGTGCTCAGCCACGGTCCGCCTCGATGGGGATGCCGATGGGGGCGACGAGGACGCGACCCGCCATCGCCGCGCCGCGCCGGGCCAGGAGGCCGGTCTTGGGCCGGTGGAACGTGACCGTCACGTCGGCCCGGACGACCGGGTCGGACAGGTCGCCGCTCGTGAGGTCGACGGCCGTGGGTGTGTCGACTGCGACGACCGGCACGCCCGCCTCCCGCGCGCGGCGCACGACGTCGACGGCGGTCCGGACGGGTTCCCGGAGGACGCCACGGACGCCGGTCCCCAGGAGCGCGTCGACGACGACGGACGCCCGCTCCACCCCCTGGGCGAGGATCTGGAGGTCGCGCGGAGCCGCGGCGTGGATGCGGGTCACGTTCGCCTCGGCCTCGAGCCGGTCCCAGTTGCGCGCCGCGTCCGCGGTCCCGGGCCGTCCCTCCGTCGCGACGAGGACCACGACGACGGGCGCGCCCTGCCGAGCGAGCCGGCGGGCCGCCACGAACCCGTCCCCGCCGTTGTTGCCGGGCCCGCCGAGCACGAGCACGGGGCCTGTCCGCCAGCGCCCGTTCTCGAGGGCGACGGCCCGCACGACCGCGGCGACCGCCGTCCCGGCGTGCTCCATCAGGCGGCTGCCCGACACGCCGAGCGCCTGGGCTCGCCGGTCCGCCCCTGTCATCGCCTCGGCGCTGATCGGGGCGCGGGTCATCGCCTCGCGCCAGCGGGCAGCGAGGGCGGTCAGGTCCAGGTCGAAGAGCTCCGGGTCGTCGGCCGGCAGCGCGCTGACAGGCCGATCGGCCGAGCGGTCGGGCTCGGTCATCGTCGCCACAGCCTAGCGGCTGGGCCAGCCTCGCGAGCGCCGCTCAACCGGTGTTCTGCAGGCCGGCCGCGACGCCGCTCACGGTGAGCTGGACGAGCCGCTGGAGTCGGCCGCGCGCTGGGTCGTCGGGCGGCAGCGCCCGCAGCCGCGCCAGGAGGCGCACCTGCAGCTCCGAGAGCGCATCGATGTAGGGCGAGCGGAGGTGGATCGCCCGTTGCAGGCTGGGCGCGCCGTCGAGGAGCCGGCGCCGCCCGGTGACACGGCCGAGCAACTCGACCGTGCGCCGATGCTCGGCCTCTATGGCAGCCCAGAGCGGCGCGCCGGGCGGCCCGGCCAGCGATGCGTAGAGGCGCCCGACCTCGAGATCGACCTTGGCCAGCACGAGTTCGGCGTTGTCGAGCACGGTCGCCAGGAACGGCCACGAGCGGTACAGGCCGGCGAGCCGCTCGACGCCCGCCTCGCCGTGCCCGCGACGGAAGGCGTCGAGGGCCGAGCCGAGCCCGTACCAGCCGGGCAGCCCGATGCGCGACTGCGACCAGGCGAAGACCCAGGGGATCGCCCGCAGGCCCTCGATCCCCGGGGCCCGATCCTGGCTCGGTGCGCCCCGGGAGGCGGGCCGTGATCCGATCGGCAGGGCGGACAGCTCGGCCAGGGGTGTCGCGGCCCGGAAGAAGGCGGGGAAGTCCTCCGCCTCCCAGACGAGGGCCCGGTAGGCGCGCCGCGCCTCCGCCGCCAGCTCGTCCATGACCGCCCGACCGGCCTCGGCCGCGGCGGCGACCGCGCGGTCGTGCTCGGGCGTCGAGGCGAGCAGCACGGCGCTTGCGACCTGGTCGAGGTGCCGTCCGGCGACCGCCGGGTTGGCGTAGTGGGCGGCGATGACCTCGCCCTGCTCGGTCAGCTTGAATCGCCCCGCGATCGAGCCCGGCGGCTGGGCCTGGATCGCCCGGTGAGTCGGTCCGCCACCACGGCCGATCGCGCCGCCGCGGCCGTGGAAAAGGGTCAGCCCGATCCCCTCGTCGCGGGCGACGCCGGCGAGCGCCTCGGCCGCGCGGTAGAGCATCCAGGACGCGGCGAGGAAGCCGGATTCCTTGCCCGAGTCGGAGTAGCCGAGCATCACCTCCTGGCGGTCACCGCGCGCGCGGAGGTGGGCTCGATAGGCGGCGTCGCCGAGCAGGCCGCGCAGTACGCCCGCGGCATCGGTCAGGGCGTCGGCCGACTCGAAGAGCGGGACCACGTCGAGGACCGGGGTCGCGGGCGCGAGTCCGCCGGTCGCCATGGCCGGGATGGCCTCGTCATCGGCGCGGCTGGCGAGCTCGAGGACCGCCGCGGCGTCGCGCGGCGAGCGGGCGAAGCTGATCACGTAGCGCTGACAGGCGACCTCGCCGAACCGGCGCTGGATCGAGGCGACGGCCCGGAACGTCGCCAGGACCTCCGCAGCGCTCACGCCCGGGGCGACCTCGCGGCCAAGGTCGGGCGGGTCCGCTGAGAGGGCCTCCAGGGCGGCGGCGTGAACCTCGGCGTGCTGGCGGACCTCGAGCGAGGCGAGGTGGAAGCCGAACGTCTCGACCTGCCAGCGGAAGTCCTGGAGGCTCCCCCAGGCGACCCGCGGCAGGCCGTCCGCGACGAGCGCGGCCTGGATCTCGTCGAGCTCGGTGACCAGGTCGCCCGGCGACCCGTACCGGCCCGCGAGCGGGGCGGGCTGCTCGGTCAGGAACGCCCGGGTCCGCCGCAGCCGCTCAGCGATCGCCCCGAAACGGCGGCGATAGGGCTCGTCGGGGAAGCGCCGAGCGAGGTCCCGCATCGTCTCGGGCAGGACCTCCTCGTCACGGGCGAGCCGGGCCGCGAGCGGACCGCCGAGCCGCTCCCGCGGGACATGGACGGCGAGGGTGGCGGTGAGGCGCGCCGCCACCGCCTCGTGGCCGCGCAGGACGTGGTCGGCCTGGATGCGGGGCACCTGCGCGGTCACCTCTGCCGTGACGTTCGGGTTGCCGTCGCGGTCGGCGCCGATCCAGCTGCCCCAGCGCAGGAACGCGGGCACGCGCGGCGGCCGCGTCCCGCTGCGCCCCGCGTCGCTGGCCGCGCGCTCGGCCGTCGCCTCGTCGGGCCGGGCGAGCGCGTCGTCCAGGGCGCGATAGAGGCGGGGCGTGGCGACGTAGAGCGTCTCGTCGAAGAACGTCAGGGCGGCGCGGACCTCGTCGAGCGGGGTCGGCCGGGTCGCCCGGACGTGGGCGGCTCGCCACAGCAGCGTGATCTCCTCGCGCAGCCGCCGCCGGAGGTCGTCGTCGTCCGCGGGGCCGAGGCCTGGCGCGGCGAGCTCGGCCAGGAGACGCTGGCAGCGACGGAGGGCGACGAGCACGGTCCGTCGTCGGGCCTCGGTCGGGTGAGCGGTCAGGACCGGCTCGATCGCGAGACGAGCCACCAGGTCCTCGACCTCCGATCGGGTACGACCCTGGGTCGCGAGGCGCTCCACGGCCTCCCCGAACGACCCGTCCGGCCTTCCGCTGCGCCGCGCGGCCCGTCGCGCGGCTCGGACCTCCTCGCGCTCCTCGGCGAGATTGACGAGCTGGAAGTACAGACTGAACGCCCGGCCCAGCGCCTCGGCCTGCTCGACCGGGAGGTCGTCGAGGTCGGCGGACAGGGCGTCGCGGAGCGCCTGCTCGCTGTCGCCGTGCCCCTCGGCGTGGTCGCGGAGGCCGATCGTCGCCCGCCGGACGCGCTCGACGAGCGCCAGCAGGTCGGGCCCGGCCTGCTCGGCGATGACCTGGCCGAGCAACGAGCCCAGGAGGCGCACCTCTCGGGCGAGCGGATCGCGGGCGCCCGCGGTGCCGATCGCCTGCGGCTCCGCGCGGATGGCGGGGTTGGGATCCGAACTCGCCGACCGCCTCGCCACGCCGCTCCTTCCGGGCCTCCTCCACGCGCCGCCCGACGCGGGGCCGCGTCCGGGAGGATAGCAGCGGGGCCGCCACGCCCCGCGGGACGGTGCGGTCAGCGGCGCCGACAGCCACGGGCCGACCAGCGGCGGTGGCGCCGCGGGATGGGTCAGTCGGCGCCCTCGGGCCGGCAGCAGATGCTGGCCAGCTGGACGTCGAGGCGGGTGAGCGGCAGCGCCCGGCACTCGGCCGTCGCGGCGGCGGCGAGGGACGTGGCGAGCGCGACCGCGGCCTCGCGGCTCGTGGCCCCGACCGTCACCCGGACGCGATCACGGCGGAGGCGCGCACTCGCGTCCCGGTAGTGGACGTCGAGGTCGACCCGACAGGTCAGGGCCTCGACGGGCGGGCCCGACTCCGGGGTGATGGATCCGGCGGCGGGGGCCCCGGTCGAGACGGGACGCTCGGCTGCGAGTGACTGGGACATCGGGACGTTGGACTCCTGGCGACGAGGACGGGGCGGGGCCGCTCCGCGGGCGAGTCTGGCCGGCCGGGCCGTGCGACCGGGAGGGCCACACCGCCGGGAGCGGCGCCGGGACGGCCCGGGGGGCGGGGTGCCATTCGGCTCTCCGGCTGAATGCCCGGCGCTCGACCGTCAGGCGGCCGGCAGGCGCACCGAACCGTCAGCCGCAAGCTCGAGGAGGCCCTCGCGCGCCAGGCTCTCCAATGCGCGGCGCACGGCGGCGGCGTCGTGTCCGCCGCGGCCTCCGTCGACGCGGACCCACACCCCAGCCGGCGCGCCGGCCAGCTCGCGGACGAGCGCGCCGCGGAGCCATCGTGGGGACGCGACGAACCGCTCGGGGACGGTGGCGGCTCGCGCGGGCCGTCGCCGCGCGGCGCGCCCCAGCGGGCCGCGGGCGGCGCACCAGGCAGCGACCGGACACGCGTCGCAGGCCGGTCGGTCGCGCCTGCAGACGAGCACGGCGAGGTCCATCGTCGCGTGCGTCCAGGCCGCGGGGTCGCCGCCATCGACGAGGCCGTCGGCGAGGCGTTGAAGGGCGGCCGCTCCCCGATCCTCCCCGAGGAGCCGCGACAGGACGCGCCGGACGTTGACGTCGACTGGCCCGACCGGCAGGCCGAAGGCCTGGGCGGCGACTGCGCGCGCCGTGTACGGCCCGACGCCGGGCAGGGCATCGAGCGCGGCGACCTCGGCCGGGACCTCGCCACCGTGCCGGGCGGCGATGGCGCGGGCGGCCGCCTGGAGGGCGATGGCTCGGCGGTTGTAGCCGAGGCCGGACCACTCCCTGAGGACGTCGCCGCCGCTCGCCGAGGCCAGGGCCGTCGGCGTCGGGAAGGCGCCGACGAACCGCTCCGCCGCCTCGGCGGCGCGGCCGAGCTGGGTCTGCTGCGACATGACCTCGAGGACGAGCACGAACCACGGGTCGCGGCGTTCGCGGACGGCGAGGCGGCGGCCTGCTGCAGCCCACCAGCGGAGCAGCGCCGCGGCGATGTCGGGAGCGGCGGCCCGGAGCGATGCCTCGGGCGCTGGACGCGGAGGGGCGACGACGGCGCGGCTGCTCGCGCTCAGCGGGGCGGGCACAGGCTCGCGGCGGGGTGGCTCGATCGACGGACGACGCACGCCCTCGAGTCTCGCCGATGCACCGCCCCGCGTCACGCCGCCCGCGCCGGCCGCGGCGGTGACAGGTCGGATGGGGCCAGCACGATGCGCCGAACGGGGGCGGCGCGAACGGGCCCGCCCAGCGCGATGGGGCGTCCGAGGACGTGCGCCTGCACCGGGTGGGCGCGAGGCCGAGCCCGCCGGGCGCCACGGAGCGAGCCCGACCGTGCGGTCGACCGCGGGAGGCACCTCCAGGAAGAAACCCCGGCAACCGGCAGAGCCGGCGGCCTGCGGCGGCGGCGCGGCGGACGGGCACGGGCCGGGCCCTGCGGCTGACCGCGGCGCGGCGAGGCCACCGATCGACAGCTGCGCGTCCCTGCGTCCCGACCGGCGCGGCCGGCGAGCGGCGCGGCCCGGCCGCGGACTACCATCGGAGGCCGCATGACCAGCCCGACCTTTGCCGCCGCACCGACCGTCGACGCGCCGAACGGCCAGCTCGTCGTCCTGTTCGACCGCGACTGCGGGGTCTGTTGCGAGACCGTGCGGACGCTCCGCCGGTGGGACCGCGAGCATCGGCTCGAGTTCGTCGCCCTCCAGGACGCGTCGGGCTCCGGCCGTCCCGTCCTCGAGCAGCTCGCGGGGTCCGCCCGCCTCGCCGACCAGCTCCACGTCGTGGACGAGGCGACCGGCAGCGTCAGCGTCGGCGGCCAGGCCGCCCTGACCATCCTCGACGCCCTGCCGGGCGGCTGGCTCCTCCGACCATGGGCGTCGCTCCCGCCGACCGGCGTCGCGGCCGACGTGCTGTACCGCATCGTCTCCCGGCACCGCCAGACGGTGGCCTGGCTCATCGGCCTGCCGGACGAGGTCGCCTGCCCCGTGCCCGGGCCTCCCGGCGCTCCCCTCCCCTAGCCCGCCAGGGCCGTCTCGCGGAGCACCGGCTCGCCCGTCGTCGCGACCCGCTCGATCAGGTCCGCAGCGCGGACCGTGCCCGGGTTCGCCCGCAGTCGGGCCGCGACGCCGGCCAGCCGACGCGCGAGGAGCTCGTCGTCGAGCAGCCGCTCCAGCGCCGCGAGGAACGCTTCGTCCTCGAAGTCGTACGTCGGCAGCCGCTCGCCGAAGCCCGTCTCCGCGACCCGCTGGGCGTTGTCATGCTGGTCCCAGAAGAGCGGCAGGACGAGCATCGGCCGGCCGAAGTGGAACGACTCCGTGACGGTGTTGTTGCCGCCGTGGGTGATGACCAGGTCGACCTGCGGCAGGACGGAGGTCTGCGGCAGGAACGCCTCGCCGATCGCGTTCGGCGGCAGCCGCAACTGCCCGGCCAGTGGGCCCATCGAGACGACGACGCGGTGCCGCGTGCGGCCGAGCAGGTCGAGCAGGCGCTGCATCAGCTCGACGTCGGCAGAGCCGAGGCTGCCGAGCGAGAGGTACACCAGCCGACCGCCCACGTCGGCCAGCTCCGGCCGGGGCGACCAGGGCGCGTCGGTCGTCCGGACGCAGGCGTCGAGCCGATGCCAGGTCGGCCCGAGCGGGCTCGAGCGCAGGTAGTCGGCCTCGGCCGGGAAGACGTAGAGGTCCAGCCAGGGCGACTCGTGGATGAACTCGAGCTCCGCCAGGGATGGCGCACCAGCGGACCGGACGAAGGCGTCGAAATCGGCCCACAGGTCTCCGTGGGTCCGACGGTACTCCTCGCGGAAGTCGGTCCAGGCCGATCCGTCGGCCGCCGGCAGGCCCGAGAAGACCGGCGGCACGAGCGCGTCCTTCAGCTCGGCGGGATTGCAGGAGACGATGCGCACCCATGGGCGGCCCGACGCGACGACGGCCGGGAAGCCGACGACGTTGTCCTCGACGACGACGTCCGCCCGGAGCTCGGCCAGGATCTCCCGGAGGCGCGGCTCGACGTAGCGGGCGCCATCGACGAGGGCCTGCCAGGTCGGCCGGATGAACGCCTCGAGCTGCTCCAAGGTGCTGCGCCGGAAGACCGGGGCGGTGTCGCGGATGAAGTCGATCCAGAACTGCCCGGCGACCTCCTCGGCCGCGGGAGGCGGGCCCAGGCGCATCAGCCGCTCCTCGAAGCCCTGGGCGGCGAGGCGGCCGGCGAACGACTCCTCGATGATGAAGATGACGCGGTGCCCGCGCCGGCGCAGGACGTCGCCGATCCCGATGCAGTTGTTCGTCGGTCCGTGGGCGCCTTCCGGGAAGAAGACGATCGTGCGGGGTGAGACCTCGCCGGGGCCGTCGGTCACCGCTTCCACCCTCCCGTCGGCAGCCGCGTCGGGCCTGCCTCGGGCGAGGGTCCGGGAGCCGGTTCGGCGGTGTCAAGCGCCCGCGCCGCGCGTCGCGAGAGGCGGACCGAAGTGGGCTGGGCGACGACGCGGTCGCGTCCGCCCCGCTTGGCCATGAAGAGGGCCACGTCCGTCGCGCGGAGCAGCGCCTCGCGGGTCGGCTCGCTCGGCTCCAGCTCGGCGCAGCCGGCCGAGACGGTCACGTGGAGCAGCTCGCCGTTGGCGCCCTCGAAGCGGGCCGACGCCATCGCCCGGCGGACCTCGTCGGCCAGCCGCTCGGCGTCCGTCACCGTCGTCCGGTCCAGGATGACCACGAACTCCTCCCCGCCGAACCGGGCGACGAGGTCGCTCTCACGGAAGCGACCGGCGACGAGGCGCCCGAAGGCCTGCAGGACGAGGTCGCCGAACTGGTGGCCGTGCAGCTTGTTGACCTGCCCGAAGTGGTCGAGGTCGAACATGACGGCCGACAGCGGCGGCCGTCCCGCGGGGTCGCGGCCGTGGCTCGCCAGGAGCTGCTCGAGGACCGCATCGAAGTAGCGCCGGTTGTACAGGCCGGTCAGCGGATCGCGGATGGCGAGGTCGTTGACCTCGGCGTGGAGCAGGACGTTGGCGATCGCCAGGGCGGCCTGGGCGGCGACGAGGCGCATCGCGTCCTGTTCCGCGGGCGTGAAGGCCCCGGTCGCGCGGACGAGCGACAGGGCGCCGATGACGCTCCCCTCGCGGATGATCGGCACGCCGGCGGCGGTCCCCAGGGGCGCGTCGACCAGGTCGCGCAGGGGGGCCGGAACGTCCCCGAGCTCGTACTGCTCGCTCAGGACGAGGGCGCGGTCACGGATCGCCCGGCCGGCCATGCCCTCACCCGGCCGGACCTCCGCGCCGATGGCCGCGGCGTCCAGCCCGACGACCGCGCGGACCAGGTAGCGCCCGGTCGCGGGGTCCAGCACGGTCAGGCCCATCATCTCCGCCGGGACGACGTCGGTCACGGTCGCGACGATCGCCTCGAACAGTCGCCTCGGGTCGAGGGTCGCGCTGATCGCCGCCGAGAAGTCGACGAGGTGACGGGCGAGCCGCTCCCGCTCGGCCAGGCGCTGTCGGTCGCGGCCGAGCGCGATCGCGGCCGCCAGCCGGTCGGCGAGGACCTCGAGCGCGCGCCGATCCTCGGTGTCGAGGGGGATCGGGGCCGTCGATTCCACGTTCAGCACGCCGAGCAGCTCGCCCTCGCTGAGCAACGGGACGGCGATCTCGCTGTGGACCGCCGGATCGGCCGCGACGTAGTCCGGGTCCAGGCCGACCTCCGGGACCAGGACCGCCCGCCCCCGGCGGATGGCCCGGCCCATGACGCCGCGACTCGCGTCGAGCACCGTCGGCAGGGCGTCGTAGCCTCGCTGCGCACCGAGGCGGACGGTATCCCCGTCGGCCAGGAAGAGGGCGACGTAGCGGTGGCGGAACCGGGTGGCCAGCAACCCCACGACCATGTCGAGCGTCTCGGGGGTCGGCCCGGTGGCGGCGAGCGCGGCGCCGACGTCGGCGAGACCGGTCACCTGCCGCTCGCGCCGGACGCCTGCGGCGAGCGAGCGGCGCAGCTCAGCGAGCGCCCGGTCGAGGCTCCCCTTCGTCCAGCGGATGCTGACCGCGACGATGACCGAGATCGAGGCCAGGGCGATGCCACGGAGGGTCGCCTCGGCGGCGAGCCCGTCGTGGACCAGGACCGGGACGGCGTAGGCGAAGCCTGCCGCCGCGACGAGGACGACCGCCGGGACCGGGCCCAGGATCGCCGCCACGGCCACGATCGGCAGGTAGAGCGAGACGAGGGTCCGACCCTCTGGCACGACCTCCACGGCCACGATCACGAAGAGGAGGCTGACCAGCAGGCGGAGCAGCGAGAGGGCGAGCCGGGTGCGCGCCGCGGCCGGTTGGCGGACGAGCCCGAGGGCAGCCTGACCGGCGGCGAACGCCACCCCCAGCCGGAGCGCGTCGCCGAGCCCTGCCGGGCCGCCGGCGACGAGGCCGACGACTGCGCTGGGCAGGGCGAGGGCGGAGGTGAGGGCCAGATGCGGGTCGCGCCAGACGCGGCGCAGCAGCCGAACGCCGGGCCGGGTCGGTGCCCGCCCTGCCGTCGCGCGCTGCCGGGCCCGTCGGCCCTCCACACCTGGGGACATGCGTCGGTGACCGTATCGGACTCGTCCGCACCGCACCATGCCCCGCTCGTACCGGGCGACCCGGACCCGGGCGCGACGGCGGTCCTGCGGCCGGTCCCCCGTCCGTCTTAGGGGAACACCCCGAGAACGCCGCGCACCCGCCCGCCGGGACCGCCGCAGCTCCGCTGCCTACCCGTTCGAAGGGGCGGCAGGGGCCGTTCGTCCTGAAGATTCCGTACCCGGACCCGGGTGTCGCACCCGACTGGGCCGGGTACCCTGCGGCGATGGTCCCCCCTGTCGCCACATCCGTCGTCCAGCTGCGCTTCATCCAGCCCGTCGCCGTCGACCCAGGCCGGGCCGCGTCCGCCTTCAGTGCGGTCGGCGACTGGCTCGGCGCGCCCGCAGAGCCGCCCGCCGGGACCGCGGACATCCGCCGCTTCCTGACCGACCTGAGCCTCCCCGTCCGCGAGCGAGCACCGCTGATGGTGTTCCGCAAGGCCGCCTTCGTCGACCTGGGGCCCGTCCTGCCGCGCGACGGCGGCTTCGAGCTGGCCGTCGGCTGGCGCTCGGCGACGCTCGCCCCCCTCTTCCCCGTGTTCGCCGGCCGCCTCGTTGTCCTGCCGGACGAGCTCCGCCTGGAGGGCTTCTACGCGCCGCCCGGGGGCGAGGTCGGCCTCGTCCTGGACAGGGCCTTCCTGAACATCGCGGCCCGCGGGACCGCCCGCTGGTTCCTCTCGCACGTCACCGCCGCGCTGGTCGCCCGAGCCGGCGCCGAGGCCCGGGGCCGGCCGATCACGGACGACGACGCCGGCAGGGACGCCGAGACGGCCCACGAGGCGTCGATCGCGGAGAAGGAGGCGGGCCGGCGTTCCGCCTGACTGCGGACCGCCCGTTCCGGGAGCGCGGGCGAGGCCACGGCGGGGAGCGACGCCGCACGTTCGGGCGCTCCGGCCCTTGCCCGACCGCTGCCTCGCGGGTTCGATGCGCTCGCCGGACGTTCGTATCCGGCCCTGCTCGGGAGCCCGCCGTGCCTGCTCGCCGACCGTCCTTCGAGGGCCTTCCGTACGAGGGGGCGCTCGGCCGCCTCGTCGCCCCGCTCTACGACGCGTTCCTCGCCCTGAACCGGTGGTACACCGTCCCGGCGATCCGGCTCGGGCTCGCCCCGCTCCACAGCAACCCCCTGACCGGGTCGTGGCTCCTCCTGCGCACGACGGGACGACGGAGCGGGCGGATCCGGCAGGCGCCGCTCGGCTACGCCATCCTCGACGGCTGCGTGTACGTCTGTGCCGGCTTCGGCGCCGCGGCGCACTGGTACCGGAACCTGCTCGCCGAGCCGCGCGTCGAGGTCGTCCTGCCGTCGGCCGCCTTCGCCGGCGTGGCGGAGGAGGTGACGGATCCGGCCGAGCTGGATCGAGCCTGGCGCGCGCTCATCCGGGCGCTCGGCGCCCTTGGCACGACCTTCGTCTGCCCCGCCGACGCACCCGCCGAGACGCTGCGGGCGAAGACGCGAGGGCTGCCTCTGGTCCGCATCCGGCCGACGGGCATCGCGGCGGGGCCCGCCGACCCGGGCGGCCTGCTCTGGCTGACGCTCGCCGCCGTCGGCCTCGGCTGGCTGTTGCGGCGCCTGTCGGGCATCCTGGCCCCGCGCCGGCGGTCCTAGGCGCGGCCCAGCGGGGCCGCCGGTCGCGGACCGGGTGCAAGCGGCCTGCAGCGCACGGGTCGCCCGGACCGGCGCAGCCGTGAGTCGCCCGAGCCTACGATCGCCTCGATGGCCGAGACCGAGCAGGCGTACCTCGTGCAGACGACGCCGGCGGGCCGGGAGTCCGATCCCGACGCGCGCTCGTTCTGGCTCGTTCGTGCCTCGCAGGGCGAGCTCGAGCGGCTCGTCGACGGGCTCGAGGGGCGCGGCATGCTGACCGAGTGGCATCCGGCGGAGGAGCGGCGCCCGGACGACGTGCTCGCGGCGATCGATGCGATGGGTCCGGCCGCCACCGGGACGGCATCGCCGACGGCGTCTCCGGCCGAGGGAGGGGCGGGCGGCGGCGAGTCGCGACACTCCGCCGGCGGTCCGACCGAGGCGTCCGCCGCCCGCTGACCGGGCAGCCGCACCGGACCCCACCCGACCCTCCTACTCCGACCCAGTACCAAGGACCCCGCGCGCCTCCCTCCATCGAGGCCTACCGTCGGGCCTGCCGGATGCCGCACGCTTCGGAGCACACCGGAGCGGTCGAGCGCCGTCGCCTCCGGCGCCGAGGGGTAGCGGAACATGGTGACCAGGGCGCACGGGGCCGGGCCGGGCAACGAGGGGACCGTCATGCCCGGATGGGGGGAACCGACCCCGAGCGCGCCCGAGGGGGACGACCGGGGCGCGGCCGCCGACCGTCACGCGGCCGCGCCCGGGACCCCACCCGGCGCCGCCCCCGCACTCGCGCCCAGCGTCGACCCGACGGCCGACTACCGCTTCTGGCTCGTCCCCCACACCCACTGGGACCGGGAGTGGTACCTCCCGTTCGAGCAGTTCCGCATCCGCCTCGCCCGGACCGTCGACGAGATCCTGGACACGCTCGACAACGACCCCTCGTTCCCCTGCTTCACCCTCGATGGCCAGGCGGTCATCCTCGAGGACTACCTCGAGCTTCGTCCGCACCGCGAGCCGCAGCTGCGCCGGCTCATCGCCGCGGGTCGGCTCGCCATCGGCCCTGCCTACACGCTGCCGGACGAGTTCCTCGTCGGCGGCGAGAGCCTCGTCCGCAACCTGCTCCATGGCCGCCTCGTCTGCCGCCGGTTCGGCGGCCAGCCGATGGCCGTCGGCTACCTGCCCGACACCTTCGGCCACGTCGCCCAGCTGCCCCAGCTGCTGCGGGGCTTCGGCCTCGACACGTTCGTCTTCTGGCGCGGCCTGGGCGACGAGGCGGACGAGCTCGGCGCCGTCTTCACCTGGCAGGCGCCGGACGGCAGCGAGGTCCTCGCGATCCGCCAGCTCGGCAGCTACGGCAACGCCGACGAGTTCGGCCGCTGGGGGCGCCAGGGGGCCGACTTCCGCGACGCACCCGAGCGCTGGGGCGAGATCGCCGGCCTGCGACTGGAGCGCTTCCTCGAGATGTTCGGACCCGCCGTCGAGCGGGCCGGGATCCGCGACCTGCTGCTGTGCAACGGCTCCGACCACAAGCCCGTCCAGCGGGAGCTGCCCGGCCTGGTCGCCGCAGCCCGGGCGGTCCATCCCGGGGCCGGCCTCCGGATCGCGACGTACGAGGACTACGTCGCCGCCCTTCGGCCCACCGTCGGGTCGCCAGCCGTCCTGACCGGCGAGCTGCGGAGCGGGCGCGAGGCCGCGATCCTCAGGGGCATCGAGTCGGCCCGCATCGGCCTCAAGCAGGCGAACGAGGCGACCGAGCGGGCGCTGTTCGTGGCCGAGGCGCTGGCCTCCCTGGCCGAACTCCGGCGCTGGGCGGACCGGATGGCCCGCGCGGCCGGTCAGGTCGAGGCGGCGACGGACTCGCGCGGCCCCTCGCCCGAGGCGGGCCGCGACGGGCGCGACCGGACCGGCCTCCTCGGCTCGGACGACCAGGACGGCATCCGCCGGGATTGGGGCACGCCGCCGCCGCCGGACAGCTACCCGCTCGACGAGCTCCGCCACGCCTGGCGCGAGCTGCTGCGCAACCATCCTCACGACTCCATCAGCGGCTGCTCCGTGGACGAGACGCACCGCGACATGGCCCAGCGGTTCGTGACCGCGCAGCGGATCGCCGGTCGCGTCCGCCGGGAGTCCCTCGCCCGGCTCGCCGGCCGCGACGCTCCCTGGAGCGCCGCCGAGGCGCCCTCCGCGGACGCGAGCATCGTCAACGTCCTGCCGTTCCAGCGGACGGCCCTCGTCGAGCTGCCGCTCCCCGTCGAGCTGGCTCGGAGCGGCCGCCTGATCGCCGAGCTGGACGGCGGGCCGGTCCCGACCCAGGTCGTGGGGCGCGGCGCCGCCGGGCGTGCCCTCGTCGCGGCGACCGTGCCCGGCTTCGGGAGCGTCGGCCTCCGGCTCCGGACCGCCCGTCCCGCCCCGGACGGCGCCCGCCTCGTCGACGGCCGGACCATCGAGAACGAGCACTACCGCGTCACGGTCGAGCCCGACGGGACGCTGGCCGTGACCGACCTCGCCGACGGTCGCCGCACCGCGGGCCTGCACGCGTTCGAGGACATCGCGGACCGCGGAGACGAGTACGACTTCTGCCCCGTCGCGGGCGACATCGCCTGGCGGAGCGAGCGCGACGCGGAGGACGTCCGTGTCCGCCCCCTCGCCGCCGGTCCCGCCGTCGCCGAGCTCGAGATCCGGCTCCGCGCCAGCCTGCCGCACGGTCTCAGCCGCGACCGCCGCGGACGGTCCCGCAGCCGCATCGTCGTCCCGATCCGGACCCTCGTCCGCCTCGTCGCCGGCGTCGATCGCATCGAGTTCCGGACGACCGTCGACAACCGCGTCCGGGACCACCGCCTGCGCGTCGTGTTCCCCGCCCCCGCCTCGGGCACGACCGTCCGCGCCGAGGGCCAGTTCGACGTCGTCCGTCGGCCGGCGGTGCCCCTCTGGAGCGGCGAGGGCTGGGCGGAACCGCCGGCGCCCACCAGCCACACCGCGGGCGCCATCGCCGCGGGCCGGCTCACCGTTCTCGGCCGCGGCCTGCCCGAGTACCAGGCCGTGCTCCGCGCCGACCGCGGGCTCGACCTCGCCCTGACCCTGCTCCGCTGCGTCGGCTGGCTCAGCCGCGACGACCTCGAGACGCGGCCGGGCCACGCCGGCCCCGCCCTCGAGACACCCGAGGCGCAGTGCCTCGGCGAGCACGTCTTCGAGTACGCCATCGACCTGCGGGCGGCGGAGCGGGATGACGCCGCGCTGCTGCGCGCCTCGCAGGACTTCCGGGTCGAGCTCGCGGTCGGACCCGCCGGCGCACGGACCGCTGGCCTGCTCGACCTCGCCGCGGCCGGCGCAGCGGGCGACCTCATCCTCGCCGCGCTCAAGGGCGCGGAGGACGGCGAGGGGCTGATCCTGCGGGCCTTCGCCCCGGCCGACGCCGAGACACCCCGCCACTTCGGGCCCGTCGGGGCGTTTCCCGACGCCGAGCCGGTCCGGCTCGACGAGACGGCCATGCCGGCCGCGGCCGGCGACCGCCGCGGCCTCGAGCTCGCACCGGGCGCGATCGGGACGCTCCGACTCCGGCCGCCCGCCGTCGCCCGCCGTTCGCCGCGCCGCCGATCCGCCGATCGCGACTGATGACCAGGGGAGGCCCGCGCGCCCGCCGGCCCCGGACCGCAGCGGAAGTCGCCGCTCGCCTTACCTGGGGCGTCCTGCCCGGGCCGAGCGTGGACGCCGAGACGGCCGCGGCCCTCGAGCGAGGGCTCGGCGGCGTCGTCCTGTTCGCCCACAACGTCGAGAGCGCGGCGCAGGTCCGCGCCCTCACGGCAGCCCTTCGCGACCGCGCCCGAGGGCCGTTCCGCATCGCCATCGACCAGGAAGGCGGCCACATCGTCCGGCTCGGCGCGCCCCTCACCCGCTTCCCGTCGGCCATGGCGATCGGCGCGACGGGTTCCGCCCGCCTCGCCCGCGCCGTCGCCCGGGCCCAGGCCGAGGAACTCGCCGCGCTCGGGATCGACGTCGACCTCGCGCCGGTCCTCGACCTCGCTGCCGACCCGCGCAACCCGACCGTCGGGGCCCGCTCGTTCGGCTCCGTCCCGAATCTCGTCGCTCGCCTCGGGGCCGCCGCGGTCGGCGGGTTCCTCGAGGCCGGGGTCGCACCGGTGCCCAAGCACTTCCCCGGACACGGCCGGACGCCGCTCGACTCCCACCGCAGCCGACCGTACGTGACGGGCGGCCCGGACGTGCTCTGGGAGCAGGACCTGCTGCCGTTCCGGTCGGCCGTGGAGGCCGAGGCGCCGGCCGTGATGGTCGGCCACGTCGCCTACGAGGGGCTGACGATGGGTGGGCCGGCCTCGCTCTCGCCAGCCGTGATGACGACCCTGCTCCGGGGCACGCTCGACTTCGATGGGGTCGTGGTCACCGACGCGCTGGTGATGGATGCGATCACCGACGAGCGGTCCGTGGCCGAGGCCTGCGTCGAGGCGCTCGCGGCCGGCGCCGACGCGGTGATGCCGCTCGACCCGTGGCGGCGCGCGCTCGTGGCCGTCGAGGAGGCGATCGCCGCCGGCCGGCTCGCCGAACCGGCGCTCGCGGCCTCACTGCGACGGCTCGACACCCTGGAGCGACGGCTCGCGGCGAGCCCTGCCCTCCGCCCCGCCGGTCCGCTCGTCCCCCGCGCGGACGCCCACGCCGCGCTCGCCGGCGAGGTCGCCCGCCGGTCCCTGAGCCGACTCGGCGGCGGACTCGCCCTGCCGATCCCGCCCGACACCGCCGTCGCGGTCGTCGAATTCGGGGCCGGCCGGCCGAGCCCGATCGAATCGGAGGACGAGCCGCTCGCGTCGCTCGGCGCGGTCCTGGGCGAACGCCTGCCGCGCCTCGTCTCTGTCGTCATCGAGCCCGAGGAAGGCGACGGGGGCGCGGCCGAGGCGCGGGCCCGCGAGCTCGCCGCGGCCGCCGAACTGCTGGTCGTGGCGACGCGCGACACGTTCCTGCGGCCCCGCGCGGCCGACCTGCTCGGCGACCTCCGCCGCCTCGGGCGGCCGACGGTCCACGTCGCGCTCCGCAGCCCGTACGACCTGGTCGCCCTGCCCGTCGCCGGCCCTGACGGGCTGGCGGTGGCGGCGTACGCGGACGTCCCGGCCACCCTGGGCGCCGTCGCCGACGCGCTGACGGGCGTCCCCGCGAGCGGCGAGGACCGCTTCCCGGGCCGCATCCCGATGGCCTTGCCCGACCGAGCCGAGGCGCCGGAGGAGGCAGCGCTCGATCCCGGCCGCTAGGATCGGGACGTGCTCGCTCCAATGCCCCGCGCCATCCTCCTCGACGCTGGCGGCGTCCTCGTCATGCCCGACCTCGACGAGGTGTCGTCGGCGCTCGCCCGCGTCGGCGTCGCGGCAGCGCACCCCGCCCTCGACCGGGCGCACTACCTGGGGATGGCGGCCTGGGACGCGCTGGGCGCGACCGCGCCCGAGGCCGGCTGGCAGGCCTACGTGACCGCCGTCGCGCGCGCGGCGGGCTGTCCCGAGGACGATCTCGAGGCCGCGACATCGGCGCTGCGGGAGGCCTTCGGCACGAGCGCGATCTGGCGCCGCCCGAGGCCGGACTCGCTCGCCGCGCTGCCGGGCCTGCTGGCCACCGGCTTCCGGCTCGCGGTCGTCTCGAACTCGGACGGCACGGTGGAGCGCCTCCTTCGCGACATCGGTGCCTGCCAGGTGGGGCCCGGGCCGGGCACCGAGGTCCTCGGCGTGCTCGACTCCCACGTCGTCGGCTCGGCCAAGCCGGACCCCGGCATCTTCGAGCGGGCCCTCGCCTGCGTCGGGGCGACGCCGGACGAGGCGGTCCATGTCGGCGACTCGGCCTGGGCCGATGTCGGCGGCGCACGCGCGGTCGGCATCCGGGCGCTCCATTTCGACCCGTATGGCGTCTGCGCGGACCGCTCCCACGACCACCTGGCGGCGCTGGCGGACCTCCTCGCGGCGACGTCCGCTCCCTAGGCCCCGTCCCCGCCGGGCCGGAGGTCGTCGCCGGTCCGCGGGGCGACGCTCGGCGGGGCGAGCGGCGGGGCACCATCGCCCAGCCACTGCAGGAGCAGCTGCTGGACGATGCCGGCCGCGGCGCCCCAGTGCGCGGTCGCGGCCCGGACCTCCGTCTCGGACGGCAGCGGCGCGCGGCGGGCCGCAGGGCGGCCGAGGTACGCCGCGCCGACGGCCTTCCGGACGCCGAGGTCTCCGGCGACGACGCGCGGACGACCCAGCGTGCGGGCCAGGAACCACTCGGCGGTCCAGGGACCGACGCCCGGCAGCGCGATGAGGCGGGCGATGACGGCTTCGTCGGGCAGGGCCTCGAGCGCCGTGAGGCCATAGCCGCCGTCGGCGACGGCCCGGGCGACGGCGACGATCGCGACGGCCTTGGCCCGCGTGAACTGGAGAGCGCGGAGTGCGTCGACCGAGGCCGCGGCAAGGGTGGCGGCGTCGAGGCTGCGGACGGTCCGGCCCGCGACGGCGTGCTCGCGCCCGTACGCCTCGGCGAGCCGGTGGCGTGTCGTCGCCGCCCAGCGCAGGTTGACCTGCTGGGCGCTGATCGAGCGGACAAGGGCGGTCAGCGGGTCGCGCTGGAGGACGGGATGGAGGCCTCTGTAGCGGCCGGCGAGCGCAGCGACGACCGGGTCGCGCGAGGCGAGGTCCGCGAGCCCGACGACCGCCTCCGGCCGGCCCACGAACATCGCCCGGAGGTGCGCGGCGAGGAGCCCGGGGATGTGGCTGCGCGCCGCCGCGTCGCTCCCGACCGACGGATCGACGAGCACGTCGGCCGCCGGTTCCTCCACGCTGCCCACCGGGCGCGCCGCGAAGGCGAGAGGTCCATCGGGGGTGGGCGCCGTCGCCACCAGGATCTCGCCATCCCAGCGCTCGAGCAGATCGTCGCCCCATCGCCGGAACCGCTCGAGCGATGCGGGCAGGTCGAGCGGGCCCCGCAGATGGACACGGCGGGGCTCGTGGATCGGCGCGGCCCGAGCCGCCTCGCTGGAACGCATCGGCGCAGGGTAGCGCCAGTCGGGGACGACCAGCCGAGGTCATGCCGTGGCCGAGCGGGTCGCGTTCGATCTGGTCCTCCGCGCGCTCGTGGAGGCGATCGAGGCCCGCGAGGCTGCCGACCCGGATCTCCCGGCCTGGGAGGCGGCGCGCCAGGTCCGGCTCGCCGAAGCGGCCCTCCTGGATGCCTACCGCCGCGGAGACCTCGCGCCATTCGACAACGCGGTCGCGTCCACATCCCTGGCGGCCGCGGCGATGAGCCTGACGTCCATCGAGCTGTCGAGCGGGTCCGAGGTCGCCTGAGGCGGCCGGAGCGAGGCGGGGCGCCGACTCGCCCTGGCGTCCGTCGTCGTCGTGCCGGCCGCCCGTCCCTGAGCCATCCCCCGATCCGCGCTCGCCGCTGGCCATCGACTCCTGGCATGTACCCTGTCGGGCGATGACCGACCGTCCGCCCCCGCTCGACCCCCCGCCGCCGCTCGACGGCTCCCTCGCACCGGGCCGGCCGGGGATCGCACCGACCTGGTCGAGCAGCGCCAAGGACGCCGTCGGCACCGCGCTCCGGGCGAGCCGGGTCTGGTTCACCGTCGGTCGGGGCATCCTCAACGAGGTGTACTGGCCGCGGGTCGACCGGCCCGAGATCCGCGACCTCGGCTTCATCGTCGCCGACGACGCGGGCTTCTGGAGCGAGGTCAAGCGCGACGCCGAGCACGAGATCGCCTTCGAGGCCTCGGGCGTGCCCGCCATCACCGTCCGCCACCGCCATGCGCGCTACGAGCTCGTCCTCCGGATCTGCTCCGACGACCACAGCGACGTCGTGCGGATCGAGGCCACCCTGACCGACCCGCGCCCGCCGGGGGATCCCGACCGGGTCGCTCGTCCGCTGCGCCTCTACCCGCTCGTCGCGCCGCACGTCGGCTTCTCCGGGCTCGACAACCGGGCCTGGGTGGGCACCTACAAGGGTCGACCCGTGCTCTTCGCCGAGAAGCGCATCTCGACCCTGGCCGTGGCCGTCGATCCGAAGCCCCGCCGCCTCTCGGTCGGCTACGTCGGGGTCTCCGACGGCTGGCAGGACTTCGCAGCGGACGGCCGGATGACCTGGACCTACGGGGCGACGGAGACTGGCAACGTGGCCGGGATGCTGGAGGTAGAGCCCGACGCGTCCGGCCGGGTCCAGCTGGCGCTGTCCTTCGGCACCCGACCGGAGGAGGCGGGTCTCCTCGCCTCGGCCTCGCTGACCCATCCCTTCGACGACGTCTGGGACGCCTACGTCGATACCTGGCACGAGTTCCTGGCGGGGGTCACGCCGGCGCCGGACCAGCTCGACCCGGAGCTCGAGGCGGAGTACCTGGTCTCGGCCGCCGTCCTGCGGGCCCACCAGGACCGAGGCTCGCCCGGTGCGACGGTCGCCAGCCTCTCGATCCCCTGGGGCAGCGCCCGCAACGACCTCGGCGGCTACCACCTGGTCTGGTCACGCGACCTCGTCGAGTCGGCCGGCGCCCTCGTCGCCCTGGGCGCGCTCGGCGCCGCCCGGCGCACGCTCGGCTACCTCGCCGCGACGCAGGAGCCCGACGGCCACTGGCTGCAGAACCAGTGGGTCGACGGCGTCGCCTACTGGAGCGGCGTCCAGCTCGACGAGGCGGCCTACCCGATCCTGCTGGCTGGCGCCCTGCGCGACGCGGGCGCACACCACATGCACGGCCGCCGCGGCGACGAGGCGGCTGCGTTCGAGCATCTCCTGACCGACGAGGCCCTCGACCGGCTGGTGCAGACCGCCGCGGGCTTCCTCGCCCGGACCGGGCCGCTGACCCAGCAGGACCGCTGGGAGGAGGACGCGGGGCTGACGCCGTCGACGCTGGCGCCGGTCGTGGCGGCCCTCGTCGTCGCCGCCCGGTTCCTGCCCGAGCCGTCGGCCGCCTACGTCCTCGAGCTCGCCGACGACTGGAACGCGGCCATCGAGGAATGGACGTACGCCCGCGGCTCCCACGTCGCCCAGGAGCACGGCGTCGACGGCCACTACGTCCGGATCGCCTCGCCCGACGTGCTGGCCGGCGCGCCGCTCTCCACGCCCGTCCCGGTCCGCAACCGGCCAGCGCCCTTCGACAGCGCCCCGGGTGACGAGCTGATCGGGACGGACTTCCTGGCCCTCGTCCGCTTCGGACTGCGGCGCACCGACGACCCCCGGATCCTCGCCTCGGTCGCCGTCGCGGACGCGCTCCTGCGGACGGAGACGCCGAGCGGTCCGGTCTGGCACCGCTACACGGGCGACGGGTACGGCGAGCACGAGGATGGTGCGCCCTTCGACGGGACGGGCATGGGTCGGGGCTGGCCGCTGCTCGTCGGCGAGCGGGGTCACTACGCCCTGGAGTGCGGCGAGGACGCGACCGCCTACCTGCGGGCGATGCTCCGGATGGGCTCGATGGGCGGGATGCTGCCCGAGCAGGTCTGGGACACCGACGACCTGCCCGAGCGCGGCCTCTTCCGGGGCCGGCCGTCGGGGTCGGCGATGCCCCTCGCCTGGGCCCACGCCGAGTACATCAAGCTCGCCCGCTCGATCGCCCTCGGCCATCCCATCGACCGGCCCGCTGCGGCCTGGGAGCGGTACCACGGGCGCCGCCCGCGGCGCGTCCGGGCGACGTGGCGCTTCACGGCGCCCCGCCCGACCTTCCCCAGCGGGACCACGCTCCGCCTGGAGTTCCTGGCCCGGGCCCGCGTCCACTGCTCCCTCGACGGCTGGCGGACGACGCTCGACGTGGACGCGCGCGACACCGGCCTCGGCGTCTGGGTCTGCGACGTCCCCGGCTCCGCTTCATTGCCCGTCGGCGGCTCCGTCCTCTTCACCTGCTTCTGGCCGGACGCGGCGGGCGGCGCGGGACGATGGGAGGGTCGCGATGTCCGAGTAACGGTCGGCCCGGCCGAGCTGGACGGTTCGGCCTGAGTCGAGCGGCGATCGTCGACCAGCCCCTGGGCGACCCTCGTCCGCGACCGGCTCCGATGCGGTCCAGTCCGGACGCCGACCCGAGCGGGGATCCTGTCTCACTCCCACCCGGGGAAGCACGTCCTGCGCTCCGCCCATGCGACTGTGTCCGACACCACCCACGGATCGCGCCCGCGGTCACGCCCGCCCCATCCTCTCGGATCCGCATGACAGGCACGGCAGACAGGATGGATCGGATCGGGTGTGCCGGGCATGGCAGTCAGACAGGATCCGCGACCGCGGCGGCGGGCGCCGGGCGTCGACCCGAGTGGGGCGCCAGCGGAGCGCCGCATCGCGCCGGTCGCGCCGGGTCGCGCGGCCGTACCGGCGGACGTGCCTGACTAGCGCGCCAGGATCGCGGACAGGAAGACGACGACGAGGGCGCCGACGAGGACCGTCCGGATCGCATCCGCGACGAGGAGCTGCCTCCCCCCGGCGCCCGGCAGCTCGAGCTCGAGACTGCGGACGAAGAGGGACCCCCCGATCAGGACGGCGAGGAGCGAGCCCGCGACGAAGGCGACGAGGTGGGCGTGCGTCATGGGCGCATGGTGCCACCCCGCACCGCCGCCGCGCATCCCCCGGATGGCCTAGTCGGACCCCTCACCCCCGACCCTCAGCGACCCGGCCGGCGGTGCGCGGCCGTGGCCGGACCACCGGCCCCGCCACGCGCGGAGGCAGGAGTGCGCGGCGCCTCCCCGGCCGCCGCCTGGGCCGCCCGTCGGCCCACCTGGACGGCGGGCATCGAGCGGACCGCGAGGAGCAGCGCCCCGATCGCCGCCGCGAGCAGGACGAGGAAGATCCAGCCGAGCCCGCCCGCCAGGGCCGAGCGGCCGGCCGCGAGCTGGGCAGCGGGGATCGTCGAACGCTGGATCGGGTCGAGGATCGCGCTCGCCGCGCTCCCGACCGCCGCCGTCAGGATCCCTCCCATCAGGCCGACGCCGACCGCCCCGCCGATCGTCCGGCTGAACTGGACCAGACCCGTCGCCACGCCGCGCTGGCGCCACTCGACCGCGCCCTGGACCACGACCAGGATCGTCGTCGAGGCGAGGCCCATCCCGAGGCCCGTGATCGCCGAGCCGAGGATGGCCACCCAGAGCTGCGGGAAGCGGTCGAGCTGCGTGATCACGGCCGTGCCGGCGACGAGCATGACGCCGCCGAGGAGCACCGTCGGCCGCGGTCCGAACCGGAGCATCGCCCGCCCGCCGACCACCGAGCCGACCGGCCAGCCGATCGACATCCCGGCGACGGCCGCACCGGCCTCCACCGGCGTACCGCCATGGACGCCCTGGACCATCGGCGGGACGTACGTCTGGAGGCCGAACATCACCACCCCGGCCAGGGTCTGGATGGCGAGCCCGGCAGCGATGAGGGGCTCGCGGACCAGGGCCGGGTCGATGAGCGGCTCGGGCGCCCGGACCTCGACCCAGCCGAACAGCGCGAGCAAGCCGAGCGAAGCCACCAGGAGCGCGACGAAGGCGGGCGAGCCCCAGCCGAAGATGTCGCCGCCCTCGGCAGCGGTGAAGAGGAGCAGGACGACGCCGGCGGTCAGGGTGGCCGCGCCGGTCCAGTCGAGGCGGTGCTCGCGCCGCTCGAACCGCTCTTGCAGCACGAGGGCGATCAGGACGCCCGCCACGATCCCGACCGGCAGGTTGAGGTAGAAGACCCAGCGCCAGCCGACGGTCGAGGTGATGAGGCCGCCGAGGGCCGGCCCGACGACGGCGGCCACGCCCCAGACCGAGCTGAAGAAGCCCTGCATCCGGGCTCGCTGCTCGGTCTCGAAGATGTCGCCCGCGATGGTGAAGGCGATCGGCTGAAGCGCGCCGGCACCCAGGCCCTGGATCGCCCGGAAGGCGATGAGCATCGCCATGTCGGTCGAGAGGCCGCAGAGCATCGAGCCGGCCACGAACAGGATCAACCCGACCATGAAGATCGGCTTGCGCCCGTGGACGTCGGCGAGCTTGGCGTAGAGCGGGACCGTCGTGGTCGCCGCCAGGAGGTAGGCCGAGAAGACCCAGCCGTACTCGGCCAGGCCGCCGAGCTGACCGATGATCGTCGGCATGGCGGTACCGACCACGGTCGAGTCGAGGGCCGAGACGGCGATGGCGGCCATGATCCCGACGGTCACGAGCAGCTGCTCGCGGGTCAGCGCCGGCAGGGGCGGGTGGTCGCCATGGGTGGCGGGCGAGGAGGCCATGGGGGGTCGAGTCTAGCCGGGACGACGACGGCAGGCCGTCGGGCGGTCGCCGGGCGGCAACGGCCGCAACCGGCGTCGATCCGATGAGCGGCTAGGATGCCCCGATGAGCCTGCCCGAGCCGCCCCTCCCCGATCAGCCCCCGGTCGCTCCGCCCGAGCCCGCCGAGCCCGGCCCGCCCGACGTGGCGGCGCTGCTCCGCGACGTCCTCCGCGGTCGCCGCCGACTGCGACCGGGGCGCGTGGCGATCGTCCGGCTCTACGGGACGATCGGCGGCGGGGCGCGGGCCGCGGACTGGGTGGAGACGGTGCGGCGGCTGCGCGACGCTCGCGGCGTCCCGGCCGTCGTCCTCGACATCGACTCGCCCGGCGGCTCGGCGGCCGCCTCCGACTACCTGTACCTGGCGCTCGGCCGCCTCGCCGCGGCCAAGCCGCTCGTGGCCCACGTTCGCGGCACGGGCGCATCCGGTGCCTACCTCGCCGCGATGGCCGCGCGCCGGGTCATCGTCGCACCGGCCTCGATCGTCGGATCCATCGGCGTCATCTCGGCCGGCCCGCGCGTCCCGGCCCTCCTGGACCGCCTCGGTGTCCGCGTCGAGGAGCGCCGGGCCGGCCGCCTGAAGGGCATGGGCGCCCCCTGGCGCGACGACACCGACGAGGAACGGGCCCGCGAGCAGGCACTCGTCGATGCCTTCTACGAGGTCTTCGTGCGGCGGGTCGCCGACGGCCGCCATCTGCCCCGGGAGCGAGTGCTCGACCTGGCGACCGGCGAGGTCTGGCTCGGCGAGCGGGCCGTGGAGCTCGGGCTGGCCGACGAGACGGGCGACCTCGCCCGGGCGATCGACGTCGCCGCGGACCTCGCCGGCGTGCCGCCGAAGGCCCAGCCGGTGCGGCTCCATCGACCGCTCCTGGCCCGCCTCGCCGACCGCGTGGCGACCCGCCTCTCGGCCGGCCTCGCGGCCGAGCTCGAGGCAGCCATCTGGCGGCGCGACCCCCGGGCGTGAGCGCGCGGGCGGGCCGCGATCGGCCCGGCGGCGGCTGAGGACTGCCATGCCCTTGCGTCGCCGCGGCGGCCGCCCGTCGCCCGGCCGTGAGGCCACGCCCGGCATCGTCCCGCCACCGGCCCCCGTGGGCGATGCGGCAGCGCCGCGTCGCCCCGGCCGGCAGGAGGTGACGCGAAGATGCTCTGGATCCTCATCGTCCTGATCGTCCTGCTCCTGCTGTTCGGCGGCGGCGGCTACCGCTACCGGAGCAGCTGGGGCGGCTACTACGGCGGCGGGATGGGCCTGCTGGGCCTGCTCGTGGTGGTGCTCGTCCTCCTCGCCCTGTTCGGCGCCGTCCGCCTCTAGCCCGTCGCTCCGACCGGACCGCCGAGTCGTTCGCGGCGAGCGGCGAGGGCAGGCCGATCGGCCCCTTCGCTCGGCCCGCCCGGCACCGCCGGATGGCCCGCCCGGCTGGCGTCGAGATGACCACTGGCCGGTCGCTCCGGCGGCCCGCCGGGCCCACACTCACGGGGAGGCCGGTCGACGAACCTCCCCCAGTACCGACCTCGAAGACTCCTCCTCGGCCCGACCGACCTCCTCCGGTCGGGCTGCGCGCTCCAGGGCCGCGGCGAGATCGACCGCGGCCCTGGCGAATCCCGGCCGATCGGGCACCTCGCGCGCCCGCGCCCGCGCCCCGCGTCCGCCGAGTCGACACGACGCTGCAAGCGGGCCACCCCGGCTGCCTCCCGCGCCACGATGACCGGCGGCGCAGGATGGGCCCCCGAAGGAGGCGCCACGATGACGATGACCCGCTACGGCCGCCGCCTGGTCCCGCTTCGCGACGCGATGGACCAGTGGCTGGCCGATCCCCTCGCGCTGTTCCCCAGAGGCTGGCTCGGCGACGAGGTCGCCACGCCGTGGCCCCCGATGGACGTGCGCGAGACCGGCGACGCCTACGTGGTCGAGGCGGACCTGCCCGGCGTGCGGGCCGAGGACGTGGACGTGACGCTGGACGGTCGGACGCTGCTCATCCAGGGGACCACCGGCGCTGCGCTCGAGGAGCGCGACGAGACGTACCTGATCCGCGAGCGGCGGAGCGGCCGCTTCAGCCGCGCACTGACCCTCGCCGGCTCGGTCGAGGCGGACGCGATCGAGTGCACCTTCGAGGCGGGCGAGCTCCGGCTCCGCCTGCCGAAGGCCGCCAGCGGCCGGGCGCGGCGGATCCCCGTCGGCGGCGGCCCGGCTGCCTCCCCGGCTGCTCGTCGATCGAGCGGCGAGGCCGCGACCCCGCCGCCGGCGCTGATGCCGGAGGACGGTCCCGGCGTGGACGACGACGTCCGCGCGGGCGAGACGGGCACTTGGGGCGGCACCACGGCGGCGCGGGAGATGGCCGCCGACCGGACCGAGGACGTCCCGCGGATCCACGACGCAGAGGGTCGTCCGCTCGGCGAGGGCTGAAGGCGCCGTTAGATGGACGACGCAGACCCGGCGAACGCGTCGCGGAGGGCCTCGAACAGCAGGATCGTCGACGTCGCACCGGGATCGGCGTGCCCCGCCGAGCGCTCCCCGAGGTAGCTCGCCCGGCCCTTGCGGGCGATGAGCGGCGTGACGCGGTCCCGCCCGGCAGCCGCCGCGACAGCCGCGTCGCGCAGCGCGGCAGCCCAGCCGAGCCCACTCGATCCGGCCCTCCCGGCCAGCGCGGACTCGATCGCCTCCACGGCCGGGGCCATCGCGTCCACCATCGTCTTGTCGTCGAGCTGCGTCCGGCCCCGCGCCACCACCCCGTCGAGCCCCTGGCGGAGCGCAGCCGCGAACGTCTCGGGCGAGACAGCTGCCTCGCCGCCGAGCGCCCCGCCGAGTCGCAGGAAGAACGTCCCGTACAGCGGCCCCGAGGCGCCGCCCACCGTCGAGATGAGGACCCGGGCCACGCCCGCGGTGAACGAGCCCGGGGTGGCGCCGTCGGCGAGCAGGTCCGGGAGGCGGGCCACGACCGTGGAGAGGCCGCGATCCATGTTGATGCCGTGGTCGGCGTCGCCGATCGCCGCGTCCAGCTCCGTAAGGTACTCGCGGCGATCCGCCACGAGCTCCGCGAACCGGCTCAGCCAGCGCACGAGGTCATCCGTCGCGATGGTCGCGGCGACGGGTCCGCTCCCGCCGTCCGCCCGTCCGCCCGCGGCCCGCTGCTCGCGGCCCATCGCCATCGCCAGTCCCTCCGGCCAGGCCGGTCCCCCTGCGTCGAGATGCTAGCGGGTCCGACCGGCGCCGCCCACCCCGCGGCGCGTGGACCGGCGCGACGAAGGGCCACCGCCGCGCGCCGGGGCGCCTCAGGCGCCCATGGCGGGCCCCCACCACACCGAGGCGGCGACGATGACGTAGAGCCCGACCAGGGCCAGGCCCTCGAGCGCCGTGCTCTCGCCGTCGACGACGATGACCGTGGCCAGGATCGCGGTCAGGGCGACCGCCCCGAGCAGGAGCGGCGAGAGGACGAGCGTCAGCTGCGCGCCGACCACGAAGCCCACGAAGACGAGCGCGGGCGTGAGGGCGAGCGCGACCTGCAGGGCCGAGTTCAGGATCAGGCTGATCGCGAGGTCCATGTCGTCGCGCAGCGCGGCCTGGATGCCGACGACGTTCTCCACGGCGTTCCCGGCGATGGCCACCACGACGAGGCCGGCGAAGGCCTCCGACATGCCGAGCGCGGCCATGGCCGGCTGAAGCGCCTCGACGAACCAGTCGGACACGACGGCGGCGCCGAGGGCGGCCAGGGTGAGGACGAGCAGCGGCAGCCCGAGGCCGGCCAGCGCGGCGGAGCGTTGTCGCGGCACGGGCTCCGTCAGGCCCGCGCGGTGCCGGCTCGGCGTCTCGGCCTGCTCGGCCGGGGAGAGCGACGACGGGATCGAGACGACGAAGACGGCCAGGAGGACGACCGAGACGACGATGGAAAGGCTCTCGGCGTGGCCGGCCGCCGGAGCGCCCGGGAGCGCGGCGAGGGTCGGTACGGCCAGCGAGCCGACGGCAAGCATGAGCAGGACGACCATCCGCCGGGTCGCCCCGGCGCCGAAGCGCTGCCGCCCGTGGCGCAGGCCGCCGGCGATGAAGGCGAGCCCGAGCACGAGCAGGGCGTTGGCCAGGATCGAGCCGATCAGGGCCGCGGTCACGACCGCGACGAGGCCGGCGCGCAGGGCGAAGAAGCCGATGAACAGCTCGGGCAGGTTGCCGAGGGCCGACTGGAGCACGCCGGTCGCCCCCGGCCCAAGGCGCTCGCCGAGCGCGTCCGTCGCCTCGCCGACGAGGCCGGCCAGGCCGGCCAGGCTGAGCGCGGCCGCGACGAAGGTGGGGACGCCGGGCCCGCTGGTGGCTCGCAGGACGGCGGCCGCCAGGCCGCCGCCGACGGCGAGGGCGGCGAGGAGGAGGGCTCGGCGCGGGACCCGATCGGACGACGGTGTCACGACCTGGATGGTACGAGGCCCCCTGCCTGACGCCGAGGTCGCGGGCCTCGAGCGCGCCACGGCCGTCTTGCGGTTCGCCGTCGCCCGGTCGCACCCGCCGTCCCTCCGGGATGGGCCCGGTCTGCGCCCGAGCGAGACCTCGGATCAGTGGTGGTCCGGCTCCTGGAGCGGCAGGTACCAGGCGGCCACCGTGAACAGGAAGGCGCCCAGGGCGAGCACACCGCCCACGACGAGCCACTCCACGGGCGACGGCAGGTACCAGTAGCTCGTCGCGAAGGCCGCGCCGGGCAGCCCGACGCTGCCGGCCTGCCCGACCCCGATCGACAGCCCGGGCGGCAGGGCGATGGTCGGCACGCTCAGGGCGTTGAGCAGCAGGTTGAGGCGGTGGACGAAGATGCCGACCACGGCGATGCCGGCCGCCAGCGCCACGACCGCCGGGTAGCGACGGAGCCGAGCGGAGGCGAGCAGGGCGAACGGCAGCAGCAGGCCGAACGCCGTCTCGCCGAGGAACGGCACGAGGTACGGCCCGGCCAGCAGCCGCGTCACCGCCTGGCCCTCGGCCGGAGCGCCGGGATAGGCGGCCGTCAGCAGTTCGGCGAACAGGAGGAAGGCCTCGGAGGCGATGAAGACCGCCAGCAGCCCGCCGAGGTAGGGGACCAGGCCGTCGTCGAAGCGAAGGCGGCCGGCCCACCGGACGGCCAGGGCCAGCAGGATGACCAGGGCCAGGCCGGAGACCAGGGCCGAGGCGATGAACATCGGCGCCATCACCGCCGTGTACCAGAACGTCCGGCCGATCTGCAGGCCGAAGATCCAGGCGGTGATGGAGTGGAGCAGGATCGCCGCCGGCAGGGCGACCCAGGCCAGGGCGCCCTTGAGCCGGTCATCGCGCCGGAGGGCCCGTTCGCTCGTGCCCGTCCCCAGCGCCAGCGGGCTCCCTCGCCCGGCGAGGTCGGCGCGGGTGTAGAGCCAGACGTAGGTCGCCGACAGGCCGAGGTAGAGCAGGACGATGGTGACGTCCCAGACCATCGGCGAGGTGAGGTTGGCGAACAGGAAGATGTGCAGCAGCCGCTCGGGCCGGCCGAGGTCGGGCACGATGAACGTCCCGGCCAGGGTGATCGCGACGGTCGCCTCGAGTACCGCGACCCGGACGATCGGTTTGAAGCGAGTCGCGCCGAACAGCCGACCCGACGAGGCGACGATCAACCCGCCGGCCGAGAGGCCGACGAAGAACATGAAGAACAGGATGTAGTTGCCCCACATGAACGTGTTGCGCATGTTCGTCACGCGCAGCCCGTTCCACTGCTGGTAGAGCCAGGCGCCGCCACCGGCAGCCATCAGCGCGATGAGCGTGGCCAGCCAGGCGGCGAGGCGCGGGTCGACCCGCGGCCGGGCGGGGCCCATGGCGCGGCCCGTCGGGCGCGGGAGTGCGGGCGCGCTCACAGCGAGCGCCTCCGCCGCGGCTCCAGGTAGTAGACCTTGGGCTCGGTCCCGCGCTCCTCGAGCAGGCGCTGGCCGTTGCGTTCACGGACGAGCGTCGAGACGCGACTCGACGGGTCGGCCAGGTCGCCGAAGATGCGGGCGCCGGCCGGGCAGGACCAGACGCACGAGGGGACCTGCGCGTCGTGGAGCCGGTGGAGGCACATCGTGCACTTCTCCATCGTCCCGACCGGCCGGGCCGCGACCATCCCAGTCTCGCCGACCGCCGGGCGCTCGGCCCGGCCCCAGTTGAACACCCGGACCCCGTAGGGGCAGGCGATCATGCAGTAGCGACAGCCGATGCAGCGCTCCTGGTCCATCAGGACGAGCCCGCCCTCGCCGTGGTACGTCGCGCCGACCGGGCAGACCTTGGTGCACGGCGCGTTGTCGCAGTGCTGGCAGGAGAGCGGCACGAAGGAGAGGGCGAGCGAGCCGTCGGCGGCCTGGCGCGGCGTGTCGAGCGCCTCGCCATCGGTCAGGACGCGGTTCCACCACATCCCGAGCGGGACATCGTTCTCGCTCTTGCAGATGACGGCGCAGGTCCAGCAGCCGAGGCACCGTTCGGTGTCGACGGCCATCCCGAAGCGCGGCGCGGCGGTCGGCGGCTCGAGCTCGCCGTAGGCGCGCGAGGCCGGCGGGAGCGCCTCGACCGGCGAGACGTCAGCCATCGCGCGGTCCCTCCGCCCCGCCGGGCACCGCCCCGGTCGTCGCCGCCGGGGCGCCGACGCCCGGGCCCACCCGCCGGATCTCGACCCGGCAGTCCTTCCAGCCCGTGGACGGTGACCACATGTTGGCCACGAAGTGGACCTCGTGGATCGGGTTGACCTCGGACGAGGTGAGCTCGTTCACGCCCTTGCCCGCCGCGAAGTAGCGCGGCCACCAGCCCTCGTGGAGCGTGGCCGAGCCCGGCCGCGCGCCGGGCGAGAGGTGGGCCCAGGCGCGCAGCCGGCCCCGGCCGTTGAAGACCTCCACCTCGTCGCCCTCGCTGATGGAGCGGGCCGCGGCGTCGGCCGGGGCGAGGAGCACGAACGGTCGGCCGCCGTGGATCTCGGCCAGCCAGGGATTGTTGGAGTGGGTGGAGTGGATCCGCCACTTCGAGTGCGGCGAGAGCAGGGTGAGTGGATGGCTCGAGGCACCCTGGACCAGGTCGTCGTGCGGCGGTTTCCACGTCGGGACGGCCTCGCCGAGGTCCCGGAAGCGCACCTCCTCCTTGTAGAACTCGATCCGCCGCGTCGGGAGGAAGGCCGCCGTCTGCTCGAGCGTCGCGGGGAGCGAGCGCGGCGGGAACGGGACGAGCTTCTCGATCTGGTCCAGGAAGGGGATGTCGGGATCGGGCACCTTGAGGCGAACGGGGCCGGCCCGGAGCTGCTCGAGGGTGATCCCCTCCGCGGCGCCGCCCTTGGCCAGCATGAGCTCGATCGCCTGCTCCTCGGTCAGGCGCATGTACTGCTCGTATGTGGCCGGCGCGATCCGCCGCACGAGCTCCTGCCAGATCGCGAGCTCTGAGCGCGACTCCCCGACGGGCGGGATGGCCGGCTGCTGAAGCTGCAGGAACGGGTGGAGCGGCGTCGCCGCCAGGTCCGTCTTCTCGTACCAGGTCGTCGCCGGCAGGACGATGTCGGCCATCTTCGCGGTGTCGGTCAGCTGGTGGTCGACGACGACGATCAGGTCGAGGCCGGCGAGCGTCTGCCATAGCCGGTTGACGTCCATCGCCTGGACGAACATGTTGGCGAAGGTGCAGACGAGGCCGTGGAAGCCCTGCTTCGGGTAGGGCACCGAGGGGTGCATCGTCTCGGTCCGGCCGCGGACGAAGTAGATGCTCGGGACGATGTGCGCCTTCGTCCCGCCGGGGCTCGTCCAGGCCGACCAGTCGAGGCGGACCTTGTACTGGCCGACATAGACGGAGAAGCCGCCGCCGGATCGGCCGATGTTGCCGGTCATCGTCGCCAGGAGGGCGAAGGCGCGGCCCGTCAGGTCGCCGTGGAACCAGTGGTTCGAGCCACCGCCCATGAGGATCGCGGCCGGCTTCGCCGCGGCGTAGGCACGGGCGAGCCGCACGATCCGCTCGGCGGGCAGCTCCGTCACCTGCGCCGCGCGCTCCGGCGTCCAGTGTGCGAGCTCCTCGAGCACGAGGTCCCAGCCGGGCCTGGCCTCCACGCCGGAGCCGTCGGCGAGGCGGACGCGGCGCGTCCCCGTGAGGCTCGGCGAGACGCCCGCCGGCATCCCCAGCCGTTCGGTCCCGACGATGGCAGGGCCGTTCGCCTTGACGTCCCAGACGACGAACCGCGCGGGCGACCCGCCTGTCCGCAGGTCCGCCTCGCGGAGGCGGACCCCGCTGTCGGAGCGGACCAGGAGCGGGGCGTCCGTGTACGTCGCGAGGAAGTCGCGGTCGGCGGCGCCGTCGGCCCACACCTGGGCGCAGAGCGCGAGCCCGAGCGCAGCGTCGGTGCCGGGCTTGACGGCGAGCCAGTCGTCGGCCTTCGAGGCGGTCGCCGAGAAGGTGGGGTCGACGACGACGATCCGGGCGCCCTGCTCCGCCGCGTCCCACAGGAAATGGGCATCCGGGATGCGGGTGTCGACCGGGTTCGCGCCGACCAGCAGCAGGAGGCGGCTGTTCGCCCAGTCCTTCGCCTCATGCTCCGCGTTCTGCACCCCGAAGGTGATCGGCATGCCCATCGGCAGGTCGCCGTTGAAGTCGAAGCTCGTGCCGTGGGTCATCCCGAGCAGCGCGCAGGCGCGGTAGTTCGCCCCCTTGTGGACGTAGCCGGAGCCGGGCACCTGACCGAAGACGTGGATGCTGTCCCAGCCGAACTGCTCGCCGATCGCCGCCAGCCGCGTCGCGACCAGGTCGAGTGCCTCGTCCCACGACGCCTCGCGGAACTCGCCGCTCCCCCGCTCCCCGGTCCGGATGAGCGGCCGCTGCAGGCGGTCCGCGCCGTGGACGAGCAGGTGGTACGAGATGCCCTTCATGCAGCCGCGGGGGTTGTAGACGGCATCGGGGTAGTCGGCCGCCTGCTGGATCTTGACGATCGTGCCGTCGCGGACGAACGCGAGCTGGCCGCAGCTCCCCGTGCAGTTCGGCGAGCAGGTGGTCCGCACGACGCGGTCGACCGGCAGGGAGCGTCCGGGCTCGTTGCGCCCCCCGAGCACGGTCTCGGCGGTGAGACCGGCAGCCCCGGCGGCCGCCGTCCCGGCCGCCGCGGCGACGCCCTTCAGGAGTCGGCGCCGGGAGAGCGGCATCGCCTCAGCCCAGGACCCGGGGTGCCGCCGGGCAGCGCGCGTCCAGCATGGCGTGATCAGCTGCGCCACATGCCGCGCAGCGCGTGGCGCTCGAGCCGGAGGCGGGGGGCCGAACGGCGATCGCAGCGGCGGTCAGCGGGCCCGCGAGGCGACCGACCGCCCAGGCGGCGGGCAGCGAGAGGGCGGTGAGCAGGAGGATCCTGCGCGACGGCATCCGGCTCCTCGGGCGAGAGGCGGCTTCCTCGGCGTCGCCGAGACGCTGCCAGAGCCGGCGGCCGTTCCGGTAGAGCCGAACGGCCTGCCGGTCACGGCCACGTCGCCGCGCGGTCGTCCGGCCGGCGTCAGAAGCGGACCAGCAGCGCGGTCGCGATGAGGGCGACGGAGGCCGCCAGCTCGGCGAGGCCGACGTGGACCGGCCGCAGCCGGCGTGGCCCGTCGGCCCGACGGGACTGCAGCAACGGCAGGCCGATCGCCCGAGCGAGCAGACCGACGGCGAGGACGACATAGGCGACCCAGACGAGCACGGCCGGGACCGCGACCGAGGCGAGGTGGTAGCCGACCGGCGCGCCGGCGCCGTGGCGCACCGTCTGGCCTAACGCGCGGTGCCACTGCTTCGTTGAGAGCATCGAGGCGAGCACATCGCCAGCGTCCCGTCCGGGGCGGGGCCCAGCATCCCAGCGCCAGCGGAGGTGCTCATGTTCGGACTGCTCAAGGCGCTCGGCGTCGTCAAGGCCGCGGCCGCCGTCACCGTCCTCACCGCCGCCACCACGTTCGCCGCGACGCAGGTCGTCCTGCCCGCCGCCTCGAGCGGCGGTCAGTCGCACGCCGCCGCGGGCGGTGCCGCCGCCCTTGCCACCCAGCACCCGGCGCTGGCGGCGCCGGACGCGGCCGCGGCTGCGGCCGCGGGCAAGGATGTCGCCTCGCTGCAGGCACGCCTCCTGGCGAACCAGGACCGGCTGCTCGAGACCCTCCAGGATGTCCTCGCCCGGCTGCAGGCGGATCCGAACGTCAACCAGCACGCCGTCGCCGCCCTCGAGAACGTGATCAAGCGGATCGAGAGCGGCGACACCGGTCTCAGCCGGGCCAGCCAGGCGGTCGCCGGCAGCCAGCCGAAGGGGCCGTCGGGCACGGCACCAAGCCTTCCGCCACAGGCCCAGGCGACCCTCCCGCCGCAGGCGCTCGACCACCCGACGGCGACGGATCATCCCGGCCGACCCTGATCCACTCTCGCCACCGTACAGGGCGCGCTCCGCGCAGCGGGGCGCGCCCTTTCGCATCCGTCGCCCCGCCGCTCCGCGCTGGCGCGGCCCGGCCCGCCCGGCCCCGTCCACTGGAGCTGGCACGGACCTGCAACGCACCCCGAGTCGCGGGCCACCGGCCCGCGACGCCGCCGACCGATAGTGGCGCCCACGGGAAGTTGCCAACCCGCAGGAACGGCATCGCGAGGACCATGCTGACCACCCCCACGCGGGAGGGGCCCGCTGCGAACCCTCGAGGCGACGGCCCCACCCTCATCCTCAACCCACCGAGCGACGCCGAGTTCGCCCGCTGGGCGAAGCGTCTCGCCCTGCAGAAGGGGATGAGCCCCGCCGACCTCCAGGCCCTGTTGCGCTACCGCTACCCGGCGGCCGTCGTCCGCCGCCGCGAGCTCTCCGGCGAGACCGGCGAAGTCTGGTACGTCTATCGCGACGGGCACTGGGTCTCCGCCGTCCGGCGGCCGCGGCGGCCGTCCCGGTGAACGAGCGTGACGCCGCCCGCGACGATCTCCTGGCGACGGCCGAATCCGCCCGGGAGGACGCGGAGCGCATCGCGAGGCTCGAGGCCGACAAGCTGGCCGAGTTGGAGGCCGACGAGCCCGACGCGGACGAGCTGCGGACACTGACCGCACAGGTATCCGGCCTCGCCGCCGAGCTTGGGCGGAAGGCACGGGCGGAGGCCGACCTGGCGTCCGAGCTTCCGGGCGCTCGCTCGCCCGGCGACTAGCAGCCCCGGCGCCGACCGGGTCGCAGACAAGGGCAGCGACCTCCACCTGCCACCGCCGGGGGAACGGTGAGTCGATCGGAGGTCGCTGACGGCAGGGAGAACGATGGTCCGCCCCGTCCGTTCGGGGCGCCGGTGCGCCCATGCACCATCGGCGCGCCACCCTTCGCCGAGCCCTCCCCGCCATCCTCTCGCCCGACGCCACCCGTCGCGAGGCGGCTGCGCCTGGACCTGGGCCGCGCCATGCTCACGGCGCGCACGCCTCGCTCCCCGTCGGCTCGCGCTCCAGCGGCCGCTCGGCCAGTCCCCTACCGCGCCGGGTAGTAGGCGGCTGAAGGCCTGACCGCTACCGTCACCGTCATCCGCGCTGGTGGCTGACCATGGGAGGTCGCGATGTCCCGCCGTGCCCGCGCCCGAATCCTCTCCGCGCTCGCCGCCGTGGCCCTCGGCTCGTCGCTGGCCCTCCTGCCCGCGACGGCGATCGGCGCCACGCCAGCCTGGGCGTCGAGTGTGCCCTTCACGAACCGCGTGGTGAGCAGCCCGACGGTCGGCGGCGGCTTCCCCGACCCGTCCGGCTCGCCGGTCCCCGGCACGTGTGCGCGCGGCTCATTCGACGCGAACCACTCCGAATCCTGGCTTGCCGTGCAGCCCGGGACCGAGACGATCGTCGGCAGCTCGAAGTTCTTCTTCGACCGGTACAGCACCTTCTACAACTTCTACCTGGGCTCCTACGCCATCGGCCGCGGCGGCGCCTCGAACGACATCGTCCAGGGCTACGACTGCACCACGACGGGGACCCAGGCGATGCCGCCGACCTGGACCAACGTGACGGACCCGAACGTGGACTTCGACACCAAGGGTCGGGCCTACATGACGACCCTGCCGTTCAACGCCTACTGGACGAACCTCCACCCCAACGGGGCCATCGACGTCTCCTACAGCGACGACCTGGGCGGGCACTGGGTGAAGGGCAATGGCGGCCAGGACCTCGAGAAGTCTCCAGACGAGTCGAGCTTCAGCCTGAAGTTCGAGGATAAGCAGTGGATCGCGGTCAACCACATCCCGGGCAACGCGTACCAGGACCACGTCTACGCGATGTGGACGATGTTCAAGGGCGCGGCCGGGGAGATCCGCGTGGCGGTCTCGCGTGACCGCGGCCAGACGTTCTCGCCCGAGGCGCGGGTGAGCCTGCCCCAGAGCGTCGGGCCCAAGAACACGTACGTCTATCCCGCCATCGATGCCGCCGGCACCGTCTACGCCTCGTTCGTCGCCTTCCCGAGCAACGGCCCAGCGACGATCTACGTGACCCGCTCCACCGATGACGGCCAGACCTGGACCCAGTTCAGTCGCGTGGCCACGACGGGATACCTGACGACCTGCTGCCTGCCGAACACGACGTTCCGCGATGGCATCACCGAGAGCTTTGCGGCCAGCCCGACCTACCCCGGTCATCTGTACCTCGCCTGGGAGGACTGGGACGGCCGACAGATGGACGTGAAGTTCTCCCAGAGCACGGACGGCGGCGCGACCTGGTCGCCGCCGGCGGTCGTCAACGACAACGTCGACGCGGCGGGGGTGCCGACGGACCAGTTCCAGCCCGAGGTCGCCGCAGGACCTGGCGGCGCGGTCGCAGTCGGCTTCTACGACCGGCGCCAGGCTTGCCCGGCCGACCCGAGCGTCCTGCCGGCAGACGTCGGCCGAAGGGACTGGTGCATCGACACCTCGCTCCAGGCGTACCGCGACAGCGGCGCCGGGGCCGCGGCCGTCGACCGCAACGTCCGGATCTCGAGCTACTCGTGGGACCCGCAGAACCCCGCCCAGACGCTCGGCGGCATCGGCCAGATGGCCTGCTCCGGCGTCGACGACCCGTGCACCGAGTCGTTCATCGGCGACTACTTCGGGCTCGCCATCTCAGGCGGCAATGTGTACGCCCTGATGGTCTCGACGCACTACGCGTCGGACGTGAGGGCGGACGGCGGTGGCCCCATCTACTACCAGCAGCAGGTCCTGGCGACCGTTCCGAGGGCGGCGCTCGGCCTCTGAGGAGCCGGCTCCGCGCGGCGGAAGCGTCCGCGGCGCGGAGCGGCCGGGGCCGCGGTCACGACGAGGCCGGCGGGCACGTCCCGCCGGCCTCGTGCATCGTCATAGGGGATGGCAGGAGCGACGACGGGCGTCGCTCCCGGCGCTTACGGCGTCGCGCCGGTCCACGAGCCGCGGCCGGTCACAAGGTCATAGCCGACGAGGCAGGGCTCGCCGTTGTTGCCCGAGGTGATGTCGCGGTAGGTGATGCTGCCGCCGTAGACGTACGAGGCGTTGACGACGACTCCATCGTCCGCGGAGCGGGCCGCCCACATCGGCGCCGAGGCGCTCGTCCCGCCCACCGTCCACCAGCCGGTCTGGCCGTTGTAGCTCGTGCTGTCGTAGACCGAGACGCCGGAGTTCGGGTCCGCGTCCAGCGACACGTCGGGCGTCGCCCGCTTGCCGCCGCAGCTCACCTGGCCGTACTGGCTGAAGCCGCGCTGGGCCGACGTCGCCGTCTCGTAGGCGCTGCAGCCGCCGCCCGACGAGCTCCAGCCCGTCTCGCTCGTGAGCTTGCCGCTCGAGAAGTGGAGCGTGGTGCCGCCGACCGAGATGACGTTGGGCGAGGACGAGGGGTATTCGGCGGGCGTGCCGGCGTCGCCGGACGAGACGAAGAAGCTCACCCCGCTCTGGACGAAGTGGCCGTCGTAGGCGGACTCGCCGCTGAACTCCGAGCCGCCCCAGCTGTTCGAGACGTACCGGGCGTGGGCCTTGGCGTAGTCCTCGGCCGCGAGGAGGTTCGTGAAGCTGCTGCTCTTTGCCTCGACCAGGAGGATCTTGGCTCCCGGGGCGATGGCGTGCGCCCACTGGACGTCGAGGCTGATCTCGAGAGCCCAGCCGCCGTTCACGCTCGGGTACGTGCTCCCGCCGCTCTGGCTCACCTTCCGGAAGCAGCCGTTGGCCGTCGTGCAGGCGGGCAGGCCGTACTTGCTGCTGAAGACGGCCAGGTCCGAGGCGGCCGTCGGGTCGTCGTAGGCGTCGACGATGGCGATGGTCTTGGCCGCGCCGGCCGTGGCGCTGGTCGAGAAGCCGTAGGCGCTCTTGATCGTCGCCGGCGAGAGGCCGGTCGGCGACGTCGAGGCGTTCGGCCTGACGTGCAGCGGGTGGCTGGCGTAGTGCTCGCGGGTCGAGGCGGCGGTCGCCGCGCCCGGCAGGGCGAGGACGAACCCCAGGGTGACGGCCACGACGGGGCCGAGGCGACGGTGCACGGCTGGCTCCTCCCATGCCGCCGCGGCCCCCTGCCGCACCGGCTCCCGCCGATGCTACCGGGCTCCTGACGCGGGCCGCCACCCCCGTTCGCCGTACCTGGGGCCCGGTCGAACCGCCCGCCTCCGGGCCGCGGGCCGGGTACGCTGCGAGACGGCGCCAGGTCGTTCGGACCGCGGCCGGCCGGAACCGCGAGGAGGAACATCGCGTGGCTGCCTACGTCGTCGTCCATGCCACCCCGACCGATCCCGAGGCGGCGTCGCGCTATGCGGAGGCGTCCGGCGCAAGCGTCGCGCGCCACGGCGGCCGCTTCCTCGCCCGGGGCGGCCGGACCCACGTCCTGGAGGGCGACTGGCACCCGGAGCGCGTCGTGGTCATGGAGTTCGCCGACGCGGCCGCCGCGCGGGCGTGGTACGAGTCCGCGGACTACGCCGAAGCGCGAGCCCTGCGCGAGGGGGTCGGGACCTGGCGGATGGTCGTCGTCGAGGGCGTCTGACCGGGCGATCGACGCGCCGGCGGGTCGGCTGACCCGCGGCCGCGAAGCGGCCCGGTCCGCCGCGCGCTCAGCCGGCCACGAGTCGCGCTGGGAGTCGCCTGAGAGCGCTCGCGCGGCGGCGCGAGGCCGCCTGCAACGACCCGCCATGGACCATCACCAGGATCGCAGCGGCAGGAGGGTCGACGGCGCGTGCGCAAGTGGCTCGGCCTGGCGCTGGGCGTGGTGACCGCGACCGGCGGCTTCCTCGACGCGGGCACGGTCGTCACTGCCGGCGAAGCAGGCGCCCAGTTCGGGCTCGGGCTGCTGTGGGCGGCCCTCGTCGCGACGCTCGCGGTGATGCTCCTGGTCGAGATGACCGGCCGCTTCGCCGCCGTGTCGGGCAAGCCCTACGCCGCCGCGGTCCGGGAGCACTTCGGCTTCAAGTTCTACCTGCTGCCGCTCGCCTCCGAGCTGATCGCCGAGAGCGTGATGCTGGCCGCCGAGATCGGCGGCATCGCCGTGGCCGTCTCCATCGCGACCGGCCTGCCTTGGCTGCCGCTCTTCCCCCTGGCCGCGCTCTTCGTCTGGCTCCTCGTCTACCGGGCGCCGTTCAGCCTCATCGAGAACGGGCCGGCCGTGCTCGGCCTGGTCACCCTCTCGTTCCTCGTCGGGATCGCCGTCCTGGGCGGCCCGAACGAGCACCTCGTCCGCTCGGCCTGGCCGCCCGCGGTGGGACCGGGCAAGCTGCCGGCCTACCTCGGGCTCGCGGCAGCGATCCTGGGAGCGACGATCAGCCCGTACCTCATCTACTTCTACTCGTCCGGGGCGCGAGAGGAGGGCTGGAACGAGGCCGACCTGACCCTCAACAAGGTCACTGCCGTGGTCGGCATGGGCTTCGGCAGCCTCGGCTCGATCGCCCTCATCGTCCTGGCGGCGATGGTCCTCCTGCCGCAGGGCAAGGACGGCAGCACGCTCCCCCAGCTGGCCTCGACCATGACCCGAGCGCTCGGCGCGCCGGGCACGCTCCTCTTCGCCCTCGCCCTCTTCGCGACCTGCACCGGCGCCGCCTTCGAGGTCTCGCTCGGGCTGGCCTACGACGTGGCCCAGGGATTCGGCTGGCAGTGGGGAGAGGACGAGGCACCGGTCGAGGCCGCCCGCTTCAACCTCGTCCTGACCGCGGTGGTCGTCGTCAGCGTCGTCATCGGCCTGCTGATCCAGGACCCGGCCAGCCTGGCCATCGTCGGCTCGACGCTCATCGCGCTCTTCCTGCCGATCTCGCTCGCGCCGTTCCTGGTGATCATGAACGACCGCGACGAGCTGGGCGAGCGGACCAACGGGCGGCTGTCGAACATCGCCACGGGGGGCGTCGTCGGGCTCGCCTTCGTGGTCGCGGTGCTCTCGCTCGTCCTGACCTTCGTCGGAGGCTGACCGATGGCTCGCTCGCTCCATCGCCATGGCCGCGCCCTTGCGGAAGCGCGGCAGCAGGTCCTCGTCATGCGGGACCTGATGGACCTCCAGATCGAGTCCGCGGACGGCATCGACCTGGGGCGGGTGGACGACGTCGAGGCGGAGATCCTGGCCGACGGGCAGGCCGCCGTGACCGCTCTGCTGGGGGGCCCGCAGGCCCTCGCCGGGCGGATCTCGTCGCGGCTCCGGCCCCTCATCCGGAGGCTCCTCCGTGACCGCTTCGACTCGCGCATCCCGATCGAGGAGGTGGCGGAGCTCGGCCTCGTCGTCCGCCTGCGCGGTCCCGCTGCCCGGTACGGCCTCGGCGCGTCCGACCGCTGGCTCGCCGAGCACCTCTGGGCGCGGCTCCCCGGGGGCCGGCGGTGAGGGCGCGCGACGCCGCGGACGGCCGCCCCGACGAGGCGATCCGGGCCGAGCGGCCGGCGGCCGAGGCGACCCGCTCGGAGCAGGAGCGCGCACCGGGCACGGTCCTCTCGATCGAGGACCTCGTCGGAGCGCGGGTCGTGACCGCGGACGGCACGCCGCGGGGGACGGTCGTCGACGTCCTCGCCAGCCCGCCGCCGCGGATGCGCCTCGAGGGCCTCGTCGTCGGCAAGTGGGGCTGGCTGCAGCGGCTCCGGGTCGCCGCGCGGCTGCGCGGCTCGACCGAACGGGCGACCCGCTTCGAGCAGATCGACTGGCTGGCGGTGGACCACTGGGACGGGCTGCGCATCGTGCTGCGCGGGGAGGAGCGGGTCCACGAGGTGGCGGTGCGGCCCGCTCCGACTGGTGCCACGGAACCCGGCAAGCCGCTCGAGCCGCAGCAGGACGAGGAGCCGCTGCGCTGAGGGGCCTATGCTCGGCGAGCGTCCCATCCCGGACGGACCCGGGCTCGACGGGTCGGGCAGGAGGTGGCGGTGAAGGCTCGCAACGTACTCGCCCTCGCGGCGGGCAGCATCACCCTCGGTGGCTGGGGCTGGTGGGCGGTCGGCAGGCCCTGGTGGCACGGCTGGGGTGTCGAGGCGGACGAAGCCGGCCGGCCGCTCCCCGGCGACGACGTCGTGGCTGACGCGACCGTCAGCGACACGCGGGGCATCACGATCGACGCGCCGCCGCCGGCGGTCTGGCCGTGGCTCGTCCAGATGGGCTACGGGCGGGGCGGCTGGTACAGCTACGACGCCGTCGACATGCGCGGGGGCAGCGCCCGCCGCATCGTGCCCGAGTGGCAGTCGCTCGCGGTGGGAGACGTCGTGCCGACGCATCCGGGCGGCGGCTTCGAGGTCAGGATCCTCGAACCGGAGCACGCGCTCGTCCTCTACTCCGACAGCGCCCTCGTCAGCGCCCAGGAACGCGCCGCAGCGGCCGACCCGGGCTCGGTCGATCCGACGCCGGTCAACGTCCAGGCGGCCGGAACGTTCCTGGCCAACGCGCAGCCGGGCGAGTTCAGCGCGAGCTGGGCCTTCGTCATCGAGCCGTTGCCGGATGGCCGGTCCCGGCTCCTGGAGCGGTTCCGCGCTCGGTTCGGCGCCGCGGAGCAGCCCTGGACGCGAGTGACGATGCCCGTCCTCGGCTTCGGCGTCTTCGCCATGATGCGCCGGCAGCTGCTCGGCATCCGCGAGCGGGCCGAGACCGCGGCGCGCTCGGGAGCGGCCTGACGCCGCCGGACCACGCCGGCAGGCGGGCCGCGGAGCCCGTTCGAGCCCCGCGGCTCGGGCCCGGGGAGTGTGCCGCGACTACCAGAGGCGCAGCTGGCCGGTCCGGCGCAGCCAGAACAGCGCGACGAAGCCGAGGGCGAAGCCCGTCGCCAGGAAGACCCAGGTCAGGATCATCGTCTCGGGCAGGGTCACGATCTCCACCAGGATCCAGATGATGAGCCCGACGCCGAGGGTCCCGGTGAGCCACGGCGCGAGCCAGTGGCGGGCGACGCTCAACGCGGCGAGGGCGAGCATGCCGCAGCCGTTCACCAGCAGCAGGTAGAGGCCCGGCACGAAGTAGCTGCCGAACGGCGTCGCCTCGATCCAGCCCTGCGGGACCTGGAGGGCGCGGCCGGTCGGGTCCTGCAGGAACGACAGGCCGACGGGCACGGCGAGGACGCCCGTCATGAGCTCCAGGGCGACCCCGATCCAGACGAACGACGGCCGCTCGACGCGGGCGGCCTGTGGCACGATGCGGACCTGCACGGCACTCCCTCTCTGCTCGGGACGCCACGGCGGACGCACGACGGGACGCTCGGGCTCGGCGAAAGCGGGCAGGCCCCCGTGCGGATCCTCGAAGTCCGACTATCCGCGGCGCCCATCGAGGCCGGGCAGGGCCGAAGGGCGGGCGACCGACGGGACGTTCGGCTCGGCGAGGCGGGACGCCGGTCCCGACGATGGTCGCGATCGGCGGGCGATCGCCGACAGACGAGGGGCACCGCAACGCACCGCACGCCCGGCATCCCCCTTCCATCCTGCAGTGACCCGCTGCACAATCCGCCCATGCCGCGGCGCGTCACCAGCGCGCGGTTCGTTGGCCGCGAGCAGGAGAGTGGGGAGCTCCGGGCCGCGCTCGACCGGGCGGTCGAGGGCGAGCCGACCGTCGCGCTTGTCGGGGGCGAGGCGGGGGTCGGGAAGTCGCGCCTCGTGGCAGAGTTCGCGGCGGTCGCCTCTGCCCTCGGAGCGGGCGTCGCGTCGGGCGGTTGCGTCGAGCTCGGAGACCTGAGCCTCCCGTTCGCGCCCGTCGTGGAAGTCCTTCGCTCCCTCGCCCGGACCGTGGCGCCGGCCGAGCTCGCCGCCTTCCTGGGCCCCGCCCGCGACGAAGCCGAACGCCTCGTCCCGGACCTCGCGGCGATCCTCGAGACCGTGCCGCCGCCGGCCCGGCCCGCACCCCTGCCGGAGCCGGCGCCGAGCCTCGACCCCGACCCCGCCGCGCGCTCCCGGCGCCTGGAGCTGCTGCTCGGCGTGCTCCACCGCCTGAGCCTGCGTCGGCCGTTCGTAGTCATCCTCGAGGACCTCCACTGGGCCGATCCCTCGACGCTGGACCTGCTCGCCTACGTCACCCGCAACCTCACCCGGGAGCGACTCGTCGTCGTCGGGACGTACCGCAGCGACGGCCTCCCCGCCGGCCATCCCCTGCGCCACGTGCTCTCCGAGCTGCTCCGCGATCGCCGCGTGGAGCGGATCGAGCTCGGGCCGCTCCCCGACATCGAGCTGCGGCAGCTCGTCGGCGAGGTCCTCGGCGACGGCCCACCGGACCTCGTCGAGCGGGTCGTCGCGCGCTCGGACGGCAACCCCTTCTTCGCCGAGGAGCTCATCGCCGCCGAGCAGCGCGTCCGGGCGGCCGCCGTCCCGGACGACCTGCGCGAGCTGATCCTCGATCGCGTCCGACGCCTGCCGGCCGCCGCCCAGGCCGTCGTCCGCCTGGCCGCCATCGCCGGGCGCTCCACTGACGACGATGCGCTCGCGGTGGTGACCGGTCTCGATCCGGCCGGACTCGACGCCGCCCTCCGCGCCGCCACCGACGAGCGGATCCTGGTCCCCTCCGCAGACGGGACCGGCTACACGTTCCGCCACGCGCTGCTGGGCGAGGCGGTCGACGCGGACATCCTGCCGGGCGAGCGACGCCGCCTCCACGCCGCCCTGGCGGCCACCCTGGCAGCGCGGCCGCTGACCGCCGGCCCGGGGCGAGCCGCGGAGGCGGCGGAACGGGCCCGCCACTGGGAGGGAGCAGGGAGGCCGGCGGAGGCGCTGCGAGCGTCGCTCGAGGCGGCCGAGGCGGCCCTGTCGATGGCCGCCTTCGCCGAGGCCGCCGCCCAGCTCGAGCGCGTCCTGCGGCTCTGGGAGCAGGTCCCCGAGGCCGTGGCGACGGCCGGCGTGGACCGGGCCGAGGTCGCCGCCCGCGCTGCACGCGCCTGCTTCCTCGCCGGCGAGTCCGACCGCGCGGTGGGCTGGGCCAGGAGCGCGCTCGGGGACGCGGCGGCGAGCGATCCATCCCGGCGGGGCGCGTTGACCGCCCGCCTGGCGTCGTACCTGCTCGCCGCGAACGAGGACGTGGAGGCGCTGGAGCGCTTCCGCGAGGCGATCGAGCTGCTGACGGAGCCCGCGGCCCGGGCTGAGCGGCTGCGGGCCCTCTGCGGACTCGGGGCCGCCCTGATGCTGGCCGGCCGGCACCGCGAGTCCATGGCCGCCTGTCGGGAAGCCCTCGCCGTCGCGACGCCGGAGTTGCGCTGGCTCGCTGCGCCGGCCCGCACCTACCTCGGTGTGGATCTCGTCTGTCTCGGCGAGGTGGAGGAGGGCCTGGCGGAGCTGCGGGCGGCGCGCGCCGCGGCCGCGACGATCCGCGAGCCGGTCGAGGCCCTCCTGGAGGCGGACCACAACCTGGCCTGCATGCTCGACCGCGCCGACCGGCTCGAGGAGGCCCTTCAGGTCGCCCTCGACGGCGCGGGGGTCGCCGCTCGCTCCGGCCTCGGTTCGGGGTCCGGGACGGGGTTGCGGGCGGTCGCCGCGCAGGTCCTCACCCGCCTGGGTCGCTGGGACGAGGCCGCCTCGATGCTGGAGGATTGCCTCCGCCTGAGACCGCAGGGCGAGCATGCCCTGCTCGTCCACCAGGGCCTCGCGGTCCTGGCCGTCCGACGCGGCGAGCCGGACGCCGCGACCGAGCATCTCGCCGAGGTGGACCGCCTGGCCACCCGCTCGGCCCGCGTCGACCTGGCCCCTGCGACGGTCGCGGCCCGTGTCGATCTCGCGCTCCTGGCGCGACGCTGGGGCGACGCCGCGGCGACTGCGGCTGCGACCGCGACCGCGCTGGCCGCGGGCGAGGACGGCTACTGGGTCGTGCCGCTCGCCGCGCTCGGCGTGCGCGCGGAAGCGGAGCGATCGGCGACGATCCGCGCCAGCCGGAGCACCCCCGGCCTTGACGCCTCCCGCCAGGCTGCGGCCGCGCTCCTCGAGCTGGCCCGGGCGGCCATCGACCGCCTGGCCGCTCCGCCCCTCGCCCTCCGCGCCTGGTTCCTCGTCGCGCAGGGCGAATGGGCGCGATGGGAGGAACGGCCCGCCGCCGTGACGTGGGCCGCTGCCGCGGACGCCTTCGAGACCCTCGGGCAGCCATTCGAGCTCGCCTACGCGCGCTTCCGGGAGGCGGAGGCACTCCTGGCGAGCAAGGGTGGGCGAGCTGCCGCCGAGGCGGCGCTCCTCAGGGCCGTGGGCATCACCGACCACCTAGCTGCGCAGCCGCTGGGACAGGCCATCGACGACCTCGCGCGGCGGGCGCGCCTCGAGCTCGCTGCCCGCCCGGCCCCCGAGCGGGCGCGCGACCCCTCGCTCGAGGCCGGCCGATCGCTCGGCCTGACGCCCCGGGAGACCGAGATCCTCGGGCTCGTCCGCCGCGGCCGGACGAACCGCGCGATCGCCGAGGAGCTGTTCATCACCGAGAAGACGGTGGGCGTCCACATGACGAACATCCTGGGCAAGCTCGGCGTCGCCAGCCGACTGGACGCGGCTGCGATCGCCGCCCACCTGGCGATCGGCGACGAACCGCGACCGGCCGCGACGGAGACGGAGGGCACGCCGACGGGCGGCGATGGGGCGGAGCAGCGAGCCGGCGTCAGCCGGATCCGCCGAGCGTTCCTCTGCACGGACATCGTCCGCTCCACCGACCTCGTGCGCGCGATCGGCGACGAGGCCTGGCTGGACCTGCGGCGCTGGCACGACGGCCTCCTCCGCGCGCTCTTCGACCGTCACGGCGGGGAGGAGATCGACCACGCGGGCGACGGGTTCCTGGTCGCCTTCGAGCACGCCTCCGCAGCCCTCGATTGCGCCGTCGCCATCCAGCGAGCCCTCGCCGACCACCGCCGGTCGGAAGGCTTCGCGCCGCGCGTCCGGGTCGGCATCCACGCGGCGGTGGCGACGCGGAGCGGCCTCGGCTTCACGGGTCGCGCGCTGCACGAGGTGAGCCGCCTGGCCGCGCTGGCCGGCCCCGACGAGATCATCGCCAGCGAGGAGACCGGCCGCGAGGCGCGCGCGCCGTATCCGCTCTCGGCGCCGCGCCGCGTCACGCTGCGCGGGCTGGACGAGCCGACCCGCGTCGTCACGGTCGCCTGGGCCGCCTCCCGGGTGCCGACCCCGCCGCCGTCGGCGGCGGCGACGGGCCCGCGCGGTTGACGGCCGAGGCGGCGGACATGCCGGCCGACGGACGGCGCGAACGGCCGTCACGCTGGAGACGCGTCGCGGTCGCGGGCGCGCTCGGGCTCCTCGGCCTGGCCGCGGCGGGGCCGCTGCTCGCACCCTATGACCCCGCCCACGCCTTCCGCGACGCGGGCCTCTCCGCGGCCGGCTACCCGCTCGGGCCCGGCGGCGCGTTCCTGCTGGGGACCGATCCCGCCGGCCGCGACGAACTCAGTCGCCTGCTCGCCGGCGCGCGGCCCTCCATCCTGGTCGCCCTCGGCGGCAGCCTCCTGGCGACGGCGATCGGCCTGATCGTGGGAGCCGTCGCCGGATTCGCCGGCGACCCGCTCATCGACCTCGGGGGGCGCCGGCTGCGGCTGCCGGTCGAGTCGCTGCTCATGCGGACGACCGACGTCTTCCTCGGGCTGCCGCCGCTGCTCCTCGCCCTGGCCCTCACGGCGGTCCTGCGGCCGAGCCTCCTGCTCGTCCTGCTGGTCGTGGGGCTGACCCTCTGGACGACGGTGGCGCGCGTCGTCTACGGCCGCGTCCACTCGCTCCGCGACGCGCCGTTCGTCGAGGCGGCGCGGGCGCTCGGCGTCGGCCCGGGGCGCGTCCTGTGGCGTCACGTCCTGCCACACGTCTCCGCCATCGTCCTGGTCTACCTGGCCCTGGGGATGGCGGCTGCCGTCCTGCTCGAGTCGTCGCTCTCGTTCCTGGGCCTGGGGCTCCCCCCGGCCGAGGTCGACTGGGGCTCGATGATCGCCGAGGCGACCCCGTTCGCCCTCGTCGACCCTCGCCTCGTCGTCCTGCCGGGCGGGGCCCTCATGGTCACGGTGCTCACGTTCGTGCTGCTCGGGGACGCGGCGGCCGGTCCCGTCGCGCGGGGGAGGAGGTGAGGGATGGATCGCTGGACCGCGCCGCGGACCGGCCGCTCCCGGCGCCCGTTGGCCCTCCTGGCGGCATCGCTGGCGCTCGCCGCCTGCGGCAGCGCCTCCCCGACGCCTGCGGGCTCTGCCGCGACGTCCGGAGCGGCGGAGGCCGGCGCGACCCCGACCACGGGCGGCACGCTCAGCATCGCGTTCCAGGGCGACATCGGATCGCTCGACCCGGCCATCGGCTACGACACCGTCTCGTGGCCGGCGGAGCGGCTCCTGTTCGACACGCTCGTGACCTACGACGCCGGGACGCGCATCGTCCCGCTGCTGGCCAGGACCATGCCGACCGTGTCGGCGGACGGCCGGACCTACACGTTCGATCTGCGCGACGGCGTCGACTTCGTCCGCCCCGACGGCTCGGTCCTGCGACCGCTGCGGGCCGCGGACGTGGCCGCCTCGCTGGCCCGCCTCCTCGACCCGAAGCTGAAGCCCGCGCCCGACCCGGCGGGCGCTGACTTCTACGCCGACATCGAAGGCGCCGACGCCGTCCTCGCCGGGACGACATCGACGCTGGCCGGCGTCAAGGTGCTCGGCCCGACCCGGGTCGAGTTCGACCTCGCCCGGCCCGACGCCACGTTCCTCCAGGTCCTCGCCCTGCCCTTCGCCTCGATCGTCCCGGCCGAGGTCGCCGGCGAGGACACGACCGCGTTCGCCGCCCATCCCGTCGGCAGCGGCCCGTACCTGCTCCGCTCGTACACCAAGGGCCAGGCGGCGGTCTTCATCCGCAACCCGCACTTCTGGGACGCCTCGCGGGCCGGCCCGGACGAGATCGACCTGCGGGTCGGCGTCGACGGGCAGGCCGCGCTCCAGCAGGTCGAGGCCGGCTCCCTCGACCTGATGGGCGACCCACTCCCGGCCGCCGCCTTCGGGGCAGTCACCGCCGACCCCCGATTCGCGCGGCAGGTCGTCCGCCGGACCCTCGTCGAGACCCAGTACCTGGCGATGGACACCCAGCCGCCGGCCGGGAGCCCGCTCGCCGACGTCCGGGTCCGCCAGGCGATCGCCCAGGCGGTCGACAAGTCGTACATCCTCAAGCTGGTCCACGGCGCGGGCGTCGCCGCCGGCTGCATCTTCCCGCCGGACCTGCCCGGCTACGACCCGAGCTGCGACCCGTACCCGTACGACCCGGCGGCCGCCCGCCGGCTGCTCGCCGCCGCGGGATACCCGAACGGCTTCAGCACGACCCTCTACACCGACACCGACGACCCGGATCCGAGGATCGCGGGCGCCCTCCGCGACGACCTGGCGGCGATCGGCGTCCGGGTGGACGTCGTCGCCCAGGCCTTCGACACGTACCTGGCGACGATCGCCGCCCACAAGGCGCCCCTCGCCTGGAACGGCTGGGTCCAGGACTTCCCGGACCCGTCCGATTTCATCGACCCGCTCTTCAGCTGTGCCTCCGCGGGCGTCGGCAACAGCAGCAACCCGGCCTTCTTCTGCGACCACGCCATCGACGCGCTCGCCGCCCGCGCTCGGGCCGAGCCCGACGGGCCCGCGCGGCTCGCGGACTACCGGGAGATCCAGCGCCGGATCATGGCCCAGGTCCCCTGGGTCCCGGTCCGCTTCCCCGACTACTACACGCTCGTGGGGAGCCGCGTCCGCGGCTTCGCCCTCCACCCCGTCTGGATCGATGACCTCCGCTCGGTCTGGTTGGCGACCTAGCGTGCGAGCCGGGGTCGCCGGGCGGAGCGCGCTTCGGCGGCAGGCGCCGCGTCTGCCGCGATGAGCGCCGCGGCGCTCCTGCGCCGCCTGGCCTGGTCGGGGCTGGCCGTCCTCGCCGCCGCCGTCCTGACGTTCGGGCTCGTCTACCTGGTCCCGGCGGACCCGGTCCGGGTCCTGGTCGGTCCCCATGCCACGGGCGCCCAGCTCGAGGAGGTGCGCCGGACGCTCGGGCTGGACCGACCCCTCCCGATCCGCCTCGCCTCGTACCTCGGCGGGCTGCTCCGCGGCGATCTCGGCCACTCGTACAGCGAGGGCCGCGACGTCCTGCCGCTCATCGTCGAGCGGCTGCCGGCGACGGCCCAGCTCGCCCTGGCCGGCCTCGCGGTCCAGGTCGCGCTCGGGCTGCCGCTCGGCGTCGTGGCGGCAAGGCGGCCCGGCTCCCTCGTCGACCGGGTCGCGACGCTGCTGGCGCTCGGGCTCGTCTCCGCGCCGGTCTTCCTGGTCGGCTACCTCGCCCTGGATCTGCTCGCCTTCGAGCCGCGCGTCCGCTGGGGCCTCGACCTCTTCCCTGTCGGCGGCGGCTACCGCCCACTCGACCCGCGCTTCCTGGCCCTGCCCGCCCTGGTGCTCGGCACGGCCGGCGCTGGCGCCTACGCCCGGCTGACCCGAACCGCCGTCCTGGACGAGCTCGGCCGCGAGTACATCCGGACGGCGCGGGCGAAGGGCGCAGCCGAGCGGCGGGTGGTCTGGCGCCACGCCCTGCGGAACGCGCTCGGGCCGCTCGTCAGCCAGCTCGGGGTAGACGCCGGCGCGTTCCTCGGCGGCGTCGCGATCGTCGAGCGCATCTTCGGCTGGCCGGGCGTCGGCCAGCTCGCCCTGCGGTCGATCGAGACCGACGACGTCCCCCTCGTCATGGGGACGGTCGTCTTCGGGACAGCCTGCGTCGCCCTCGCCAGCGTGGCCGTCGACCTCGCCCAGGCCGCGCTCGATCCCCGCCTCCGCCGCGGATGAGCGCGGATGAGCGCGGACGGCGCCTACTAGGGGGGGTCGGGGGCGGGATCTAGGGGTGGGGTGCGGATGGCCGGACCCTGACGGCTGCCTAGCGTGCTCCTCGAGGCCGCCACGGAGCGGCGAGAGGAGTCGACGATGGCGATCGATCCGGGCGCCCCGAACGGCGCCGTCCCCCCGGACTTCGCGGCGGCGCTCGCCGCGGACGCCTACGAACGGTTCGGGCCGACCCTCGTGCGGCGCTTGACGCGCCTGACCCGCGACGCCGAGGCGTCGAGCGATATCGCCCAGGAGGCGTTCGCCCGGCTGCTGGGCCAGGCCCGCCAGGACCGCGTCCCGCGCGAGGTCGACGCGTGGCTGTGGCGGGTCTCGACCAACCTCGTCGCCAGCGAGGGTCGGCACGAGGCGGCCGGCCGCCGCTGGCAGACACGGCAGGGTGAGGCCGGGCCGGCGCCGTCGCCCGAAGAGGCCCTCCTCCGCGGAGAGCTCCGAGCCGAGCTGGACGACGCGCTGCTCCCCCTGACTCCCGACGCACGGATGACCCTGCTCCTCGCGTCCGAGGGCTTCAGAAGCCAGGAGATCGCCCGGGCGATCCGGCGGACCGACGGCGCGACCCGCACGCTGCTCTGCCGGGCACGGGGCCGGGCGCGAGCCCGCCTGCGGGCGGCGGAGGGCCCGGCGAGGCAGACGGCTCGGCATCGGGAGGCCGTGCCGTGAGCGTGGCACCGGTCTCGCTCGTAGAGAACGTGTACGCGACCGGCGTCGCGCCCGTGGCCCGGGACGCCGGCTGGCGGGTGCTGGTGGCGGCCGCCTCGATCATCGGCCTGCTCGCCCTGGCCGTGGCCGCGGCGCTGCTCCCCGGCGACGGTGGCCACGCCGGCGTCGGCTCCGCCGGACCCTCGTCATCCTTCGCGCCGGCGACCGCCGCCGCCCAGCGACTCATCATCGAGGAGCCCGTGGCCGGACGCGTCGTCGAGACGACCGAACTGCCGCTCCGGATCAGTGCTCCCCCCGAGGTGTCGGTCGTGGACGTGCGGGCGATGCAGGCCGGCCTGCTGGTGGGAGAGACGACCCTTCCGGCCGAGGCCGGCCTCGCCCAGGGGATCGTGCGGCTCGTGCTGCCCGACGTGGCCGCGCCGGTCGAGATCGTCGCGTCAACGCCCGACGGCGCGCTCCATGCCCAGCTGAGCATCGTGGCGCGCTCGGGGGCCGTCGTCGCGCTCTGGCGGGCGACGGTCCGGCCCCTCGCCCATGGCGCGCTCGTCGAGGTCGCCGGGATGATCGATGGCCGAGCCCGCCTCTCGCGGCTCGTCGTGACGGACAGCCGAGGGCAGCCGGTGGCCATCGGCAGGGCCGAGCTGGGCTCGCCGACCGACGACGCCCTTCGCCCCGCGGCGGCCGCCCTCGGGCAGCGCTGGTTCGAGGCGAGCCTGCCGCTACCGGCGTCCGCAGTCGACGGCGCGAGCCTCGAGCTCGACTGGCAGAACGCCCTGGACGGGACGGCCGGTATGGACTTCGCATCCCTCACGTCGGATGCGGCGGGCGCGACGGCGCGCCGGGCCCCGCTCCACGGATCCGCCCGCGCTGTCGCGTCCCTGTGATGGGACGGCCGGGCGGCCCCGCGCGGGCGAGAAGGCGGCCACCGGATGCTCCCTTCCGGGTCCGACGTGCGCCGGCGCGGCGACGCGGGCCGATGGGACGGTCGAGGAGGGCACGATGGTCGTGAGGCCGAGGTCGGGGCGGGAGGAGGCGGCCGTCGTGGCGCTGCCCATGGCGATCCTCCTGGTCACGTTCGTCCTGTCGCTCGTGCTGGGAACGCCTGCCAGGTGAGCGCGCGCGCCCTGGGGCGGCCGCCGCGCTCGAACGACGGCCGGGGCCGACAGGACCTTCCGATGCACGAGGCCCCGCCGCCCCGCGCGCCCGCCGCCTCGCCGGACCCCGGCGACGAGGCCGGGCGGTGGGTCCACGAGAGCGCGCCGGATCACGAGCGCGGCGACACGGCGTTCGGTGCAGCGGCCGCCGGCGCCGTCGTCGGCCAGGTCGCGGGCGCAGC
>DASVYJ010000054.1:0-26620 GCA_036392215.1 Candidatus Limnocylindrales bacterium
CCGGCCCACGGCAGCCTCTCGGGCAGCGCCCCGAACCTGACCTACACGCCGGCCCTCAACTACAACGGCCCCGACAGCTTCACCTTCAAGGCCAACGACGGGACCGTCGACTCGAACACGGCGACCGTCTCGATCACGGTCCGTCCCCACATCGCCTTTGTTCAGATGAGCACACCGGTCACGTTGACCGCAGCAAATCGAGTTACTCTGTCTCGTCCCGGCGGGGTTGTCGCTGGCGATCTGCTGCTGGCCGTGTTTGAGGCTAGCGCGGGTAACACGACGATCACTCCGCCAACGGGATGGACGCAGGTCGTAGTGACGCGGACTGGCTCCTCGAAGACTGGGCTTACACAGATCGTATTCCGCCGATTCGTCGCCAGCGCGGAGCCAACGAGCTATGTGTTCTCCCTGTCTGGCAAGCAGAACGTCGTCGCTGGCATCGTCGCTTATCGAGGTGTCGATGCCTCGAATCCGATCGATGCGTCAGCTGGACAGTCAGGCTCCGGCTCGAGTCCCTCCGCGCCCTCGGTTACTACGTCGTCCACGTCCGACATGTTGATCGCAGTCTTCGGTTCCGCAGTTGGGGTTACATTCAATCCGCCTTCTGGCATGAGCGAGCGCATCGACGCCGAAATCGGCGCCCTCAAGAAGCCGGGCGTATCGCTCGAGACAGCGGATGCGCTTCAGCCGGCGACGGGTCCGACCGGTTCCCGCGTCGCGAACGCACTTGCGTCGGGCAGTTGGCTCGGACAACTCATCGCACTGAAGCCCGCTGTGTAGCGCCTTACAGCGGTGCGGCCAGAGGTTCGGTCTCCCAGGCGCGTTCTTCCGGTTTGTCGGGGCGAGACCTCTCGCCCCGACCAGAACGTCTGTTCCATTCAGAACGGACTGCCGGTCGGTGGCTGCCGTGGAGCCACACCTAACGGCCCGCGGCGATCGACTCCTCGTACCGCTCGAGGAGCTCGAACAGCTCGTCGGCGGCGTACTGCTGGTCCCAGGCGGTCTCGGAGATCCGTCGTACCACGCCGGCTGCCTCGAGCGTCTTCAGGCCCTCGAGCGCGCGCTGGTGCCGCACCCCGATGGCGCCGCGGACGATTGCGGCCGATGTGATGGGCTGCGCCGGCAGGATCGGCAGGATGCGCGCGGCGGCCGAATCGCGACGCGGCCTTCCGGCTCGCTCGAACCACGCCACCTCGAGGGCGGCGACGTCGGCCGCGAGCTCCACCGAAAGGCGCGCGGACCGCTCGAGCGCGGCTGCGAATGAGGAGCACCAGGCGTCGACCCGGGCCTCCCGGTACCCCACGAGGCCGTCGACGTACGCGCCAGGCCGTGCCGCTAGCACGATCGAGACCGGCGGCACGAACGCGGGCGCGACGCCACGGCGCCTGAGCACGACGTGGACGAGGCAGCGGCCGACCCGGCCATTGCCGTCGACGAACGGGTGGATCGTCTCGAACTGGGCGTGGGCAATCGCGGCCTGCGCCACCGCAGGCAGGTCGTCGCGGTTGAGGAACGCCGCGAGGTCCTCGACCAGTCGCCCGACCTCGGTCTCGGGCGGCGGAACGTATCGGGCGTCGATCGGGCTGTCCAGGCGCCCGCCGATCCAGTTCTGCTCCGCGCGGAGCTCGCCCGGGTGCGCCCTCGGCTCGTTGGCCATGAGCGTCCGGTGGATCGCGCGGAGGTCGCCTGGCGTGAGTGGGCGCCCGACCTCGCCGAGGGCGATCGCTTCCTCCATCGCGACGACGTTGGCGGCAACCGTGCGGGCCGTCCCCTTCGCTGCGCGCGGGTCGATGAGAGCGCGGGCGAGGTTCCGCTGGCTGAGCTCGTAGCCCTCGATCCGCGACGAGGCAATCGCCTCGGAGCGGAGCAGGAGCGGGCCGATCGCCTCGAGCCCGGCGACACGCGGGTCACCGTTGAGCGCGGCGACCGCCGCCTCTGCGCCGGCGATGAGCTCGTGGGTCTCGAACGGGACGGCGGGGTCGATCGCGGCGACGGGGTCGGGCACAAACGCGCGGTACGTGAACGAGGCGCGTGCGCGCCGGGGTCCGTAGGCGCCCGGGTCGCCCTCCCATCGTCGCTCCACGTACGTACTCAAGCCGTCAGTCCGCTCGCTGCCTTTGACGGGATAGCTTATCTACCGTCTCTTAATCCGTCAAAGTGACGCGAAGACTGACGGTTTCCGCGGAACAACCGGCGCCAGCCGGATCACGTCGACGCTGAGGTCGCTATCGAAGGCGCTATCCCTCTCGCCCCGACCATACCGACCTCTGTAGGCCAGAGGTCAGAACCGTCTCCCCCAGCTCGCGCCAGCCGTGAGCCTCGGCTTCAGGCGTGGGGTGGACGATCGCTTCCTTCGTTCCCAGCACCTCGATCCGCTCGAGCATCGCCTCGGCGATCGCGTGGCGGCCGGCGTCCGAGGTCTTCGCCCACAGGTCCGGCAGCGATTCGAGATGGTCGCGCGCCTCGGCAGCCGTCGGGATCCGTGACGGCCGGACGACCTTGGCGGCCGCTTCCGCGTCCAGGCGGGCCATCGTCGCCTCGAGCGTCGCGAGGTCGCGGTCCTTCGCGGACGAAGCCGTCGCGACCGCGCGGCGTCAGTGGGCGATCCTGCGCCGGTATGTGGCCATGGCGATCGCGTAGGCGACGAGCAGGATGCCGACGCACCACGCGAACGCGATCCAGATCTCGGCTCCGGCCGGCTGCTGCGCCAGCAGGTCGCGGATGGAGTCCACGATCGAGGTGACCGGCTGGTTCTCGGCGAAGGCGCGCACCGGGTCGGGCATCGTGGCCGTGGGCACGAATGCCGAGCTTATGAACGGCAACAGGAGCAGCGGGTAAGCGAATGCACTGGCGCCGTCCACGGACGTGGCGACCAGCCCCGGGATCACCGCGATCCACGTCAACGCGAGGGTGAACAGGATCAGGATGCCGGCGACCTCGAGCCACGCCAGCGCTCCCGCCGACGAGCGGAAGCCCATGAGCACCGCGACGAGCAGGACGACCCCGAGCGAGACAAGGTTGGCGATCAGCGACGTCAGGACGTGCGCCCACAGGACCGCCGACCGCGCGATCGGCATCGACTGGAGCCGCTCGAAGATGCCGGTCTTCATGTCGAGGAACAGACGGAACGCCGTGTACGAGATCCCGGATGCGATCGTGATGAGCAGGATGCCGGGCAGCAGGTAGTCCACATACGAACCCGGCCCGTGCTCGATCGCCCCGCCGAACACATAGACGAACAGCAGCATGAACGCGACCGGCATGATCGTCGTGGTGATGATGGTGTCGGGGCTGCGGGCGATGTGGCGCAGGGAACGACCGGTCAGGACGGCGGTCTCAGCCAGGAAACGTGTGATCATTGCTGCTCCCTACCTTCCGCCGCCGGCGCTCTGGGACGACCCCTCGCCGGGGCGCTGCCGACCATCGCGGACGATGCCGAGGAAGATGTCCTCGAGGGTCGGCTGCTTCGCGACGTATTCGACCGTGGGCGGAGGGAGCAGCTCCTGGAGCTCGGCGAGCGTGCCGCTCACGGTGATGCGCCCTTCGTGGAGGATCGCGATCCGATCCGCGAGCTGCTCGGCCTCGTCGAGATCCTGCGTCGTCAGCAGTACCGTCGTGCCGTGACCCGCGAGCTGCTTCACGGTCTGCCAGACCTCGAGGCGTCCCTCCGGATCGAGCCCGGCCGTTGGCTCGTCGAGGAAGATGACCGCCGGCTCCCCGACGAAGCTCATCGCGATGTCGAGGCGACGCCGCATGCCGCCCGAGTAGGTCCCCACACGTCGCCCGGCGGCCTCGCCGAGTCGGAAGCGATCGAGCAGGTCGTCCGCCACCCTGCCCGGCTCCTCGAGGTGCCGCAGCCGGGCGACCAGCACGACGTTCTCGCGTCCTGTGAGGATCTCGTCGACTGCCGAGAACTGGCCCGTGAGGCTGATCGACGCCCGGACCTCCGCAGCGCGGGTGACGACGTCGCAGCCGTTGACGGAGGCCGTTCCGGCGTCCGCCTGCAGCAGGGTCGAGAGGATCCTCACGACTGTCGTCTTGCCCGCGCCATTCGAACCGAGAAGAGCGAAGATGCTGCCCCGAGCGACGTCGAAGTCGACGCCCCGCAGCACCTGCAACTCTCTGAAGGACTTCCCGAGGCCGCGTACGCGGATCGCGGTCCCGGGGTCCGCATTCGTTGTCATCTCGTTCGCCGCTTCCTCGTTTCTCGTCGCGCGCACGCTTGGATGTTATCGCCGTACGTCTACGGTGTAGACACGACTGACGCGAGTGTAGGTATGCGGCGTATACTTGTCAACCATGGGTCAGCGGGATGCAGCCGAGCAGGTCCAGGCCGGCGGACGTCGCGGTCTGACCCGCGACGCCGTCGTGGCGCGTGCGCTCGAGATCGGCACCGCGGAAGGACTTGAGGCCGTCTCCCTGCGGCGCCTCGCGCAGGAGCTCGGGGTCACGCCGATGGCCCTCTACCGTCACGTCCAGGACAAGCAGGACCTCATCAACGCCATGACGGAGGCCGTCCTGGAGGGACTCGACACCACCGTCGGGTCCAGGCCCGAGATGACCTGGACTGAACGGTGGCGGCTGGCGGTCGACAACTACAAGGAGCAGATCGACGCCCGTCCGCTTGCCCTTCCCCTCAGCATCGCCTACAGCGGCGACGGGCCCCGGAGCTTCTGGAAGGTGCTGGAGGACCTGCTGGACATCCTGCTCGACGCAGGATTCGGACGGCGGCAGGCGATCCGACTCATCCGCGTCATCTCGAACCTGCTCGCCGGATACCTGCTGCTCTTCCAGCAGAGCGGGACGCAGGATGCCGCGAGACTCGACGCCCACCAGATCGATCTCCTGCGGCGACGGTTCGCGCTGACCCAGCTGAGCCTGCCCCGCGACGAGTTCCCGAACCTCATCGAGAGTGCCGACGACACCGCCGAGGTCTGGCTCAGCGACCCGGACCACTGGTGGCAGGACACGGTCGACCTGATCACGTTCGGCCTGGAGCGGATGCTGGAGCGCGGCCGGGATCGGTCAGTCCCTCCGGTCAACTGACCCGCTTGAACCATCGCCGTCGCGAGGCCGCCCAGACGTGTGATGCTCTGTCCCATGACAAGGATCGAGTTCCTCTGGTTCGACGGCTGCCCTAGCCACGTGCCGGCCCGCGCGCTTCTGGCCGAGGTCGTCGCCGAGGTCGACCCGGGGGCGCTGATCGAAGACGTCGACGCCTCGGACCAGGCCGTCGCGACCGCCCGCCGCTTCCCTGGCTCGCCCACGATCCGGGTTAACGGCAGGGACGTCGACCCCACGTTCCAGGACCCGAGCGACTACACCCCTCGCTGCCGGCTCTACCGCACCCCGGACGGGCTGCGCGGCGTGCCGCCCCGGGCCTGGATCGAGGAGGCGCTCCGAGCCTCGCGCTCGTAGCCTGGGTGGGCCGCCGCGACCACGAGCCACCCCTCGCCTGTTGGCAGCCGATGCGCCGTCGTCTCCGTGCCCACCTTGGACCGGGCGCTTGCCAGGCGCGGACGTATGCTCCGCATCGCGATGCGCTACCGACATGTGGTGGTCCGTGCGCTGGGCGGCCCGGAGGTTCTCGAGGTCGCGGAGGACGAGCTGCCGGATCCGGGTCCGGGCGAGGCGCGGATCAAGATCTTGGCCGCCGACGTCGGTTTCTCCGACGTCAACATCCGGCGTGGTCGCTACCCGGGGGCTCCTCGACCGCCATTCACCCCCGGCTACGCGATCGTCGGCGTCGTCGGTGCGCTCGGCCCGGGCACGACTGGCCTCGAGCTCGGTCAGCCGGTCGCCGCCCTGACCTTCCTGGGCGGCTACAGCCAGGCGATCGTGCTGGCCGCCTCCGAGCTCGTCCCGGTGCGCCCAGGCCTCGATCCCGCCGAAGCGGTGACGCTCGTCTTCAACTACCTCGCCGCGTACCAGATGCTCCACCGCGTCGCCCGGGTCGCGTCCGGTCAGCGGGTCCTCGTCCACGGCGCGGGCGGCGGGCTCGGGACCGCGTTCCTCGAGCTCGGACGGTTGGCCGGCCTGGTGATGTACGGGACGGCCTCGAAGCCCAAGCACGGCCTCGTCACGAGCCTCGGGGCGACACCGATCGACTATCGGTCCGAGGACTTTGTCGCTCGCGTCGCCGAGCTGACCGACGGAGCCGGCGTCGACGCGGCCTTCGATCCCATGGGCTCGGCGCACCTGCGCCAGACGGCGCGCGCGACGCGTCACGGCGGGGCGCTCGTCGCGTACGGCTACTACGCGGCGGCGGCGAAGGGACGGAGCGCGATTCGCGACGTCGTTTCGCAGTACCTGCTCTTGGCACGATCGAGACTGCCGCCTCAGCGCCTGCGAGTCGCCTTCTACGACACCCGGCCGACCAGGGCGAAGCACCCGGACTGGTATCGCGAGGACGTCGGCGCGCTGTGCACGCTCCTGGCGGCCGGGCGACTGCATCCCGTCATCGCGGCGCGCATCCCGCTCGAGGGCGTGGTCGAGGCGCATCGCCGGATCGAGCGCGCCGACGTCGAGGGCCGCATCGTCCTCCTGCCCAACGGCTGACCGCGTTCCGTCGAGAGCAGTCTGCGCGGCGAGCGACACGAGCCGCGCGCCGAGCGCCCAGCGGGCGAGGACGAGGGCCCCGCCGACGCGGTTCTGCCAGGCGAGCATCCGGTCGAGGTCCCGATCGTGGCCGTCGAGGCGGGCGTAGATCGAGTCGGCGCTGCGCTGCATGGCGGCGCGCCGCTCGGCACCCGCCGCCTGGTCCCGCGCGATCGCGTCGACCGTGGCCTTCAGGCCCCTGATGTCCTCCCGCATCTCCATCAGCAGCTCACGCCGCGAGAGGCCCATCGCGTCGTCGATCCCAGGCGCCCAGCAGCGCGATGCCACCGCATGGCGGTCGAAGGAAGAAGGAGGTGCCGGCCATCTCGGAGGCCGGCGGTCGGGTAGCACTGGGAGGTGCGGCCGACCAGTAGGAGGGGCTCCGGCGCGGCGGGCGGCCGGGGGCAGGTGGGCCGTCACGCTCCGAGAGTGGACCCGTGCGGCCCGTCTGGGGATCGGTCGGTTGACCGTGGGCCCGGGAGCCGATGGGGATCGGGCTAGCGGGCCGTGGTGCCCAAAGGGGGCAGGCCGTCGAACGCCGGGTCGATTCGGCCCGAACGGACGATCCCGGCCCGTCGACCCCCAGTGGTTCCCAGATGCGGAATCGCGGGATGACGCTGGACTAGAATCTGCTCAAGGGGCGTCGCACGGAGGGCCTGAATTGCTCGCCGAGCCGAAGATCCGCACGACCGACTGGCGCCGCGCGCTCGTGCTCCACGACCGCACGCTTGTCGTCAACCTCATCGAGCTGACACTGAACCACGGCATCTTTCAGGTGCGGGCGGCGCGCGACCTCGCGGAGGCGGAGGCGCTCCTCGCCGAGTGGAGGCCGGACCTCGCGGTCGTGGACATGGACCACGAGGACAGCGCGGCCCTGCTCGGCCGCCTGGGGCCCAGCGACCGCCTGGTCAAGCGGACGACGCCGGCGATCGGCCTGACCCGCCGCGGCGACCTCAAGACGAAGCTCGAGGCGTTTGACCTCGGCGTGGACGACATCCTGACGATGCCGTTCTCCCCCGAGGAGCTCCTCGCCCGGGCGATCGTCGTCACCCGTCGGGTCGCGGGGACGGAACTCCCGGTCATCCCGGCGATTCGGATCGGCGAGGTCGAGATCGACATCATGAGCCGCGACGTCCGGGCCGGCGGGTCGGTGATCCACCTGACGAGCATCGAGCAGAGCCTCCTGTACCTGCTGGCCAGCCGGGGCGGCCAGGTCGTGACGCGCGACGAGATCCTCGACGTCATCTGGGGCACGGACTTCGTCGCCGAGAGCAACGTCGTCGACCGCCACATCCGGAGTCTCCGGGCCAAGCTCCAGAACGACTACCGCCGCCCGAGGTTCATCGCAACCGTCCCTGCGCGGGGGTACCGGTTCATCCCGGTCTTCACCAACGCGGGCTGGGACGACACCCCAGCGTCGGGGGACTCGCTGCCGCACTGACGCGCGGCCGGAAGGCAAATCCGCCACCCCGCGCGCCGGCTTATGTCGCCGCCGACGGCCGGCGTGACGAGTCCGTCATGACGGCGCCAGGCGATCCGCCCATCCTTGCCGCGTGAGGCCCGGAACGGATCGCGGCCCTCGGAAGGCTTGTGGGCATGAACACCGTTGGCGCCCTGCTCGAGGCGTGGCGCGAGGCGGAGCGCCGTCGCGACGCCCTGGCTCCGGGCAGCCCCGAGCGGCTGGAGGCCGAGGAGGAGGCCCGGCACGCCGAGAAGGCCTACCACGCCGAGGTCGCGCAGACATCGGCTCGATACGCCGAGGAGGACTTTCAGGGCCGAGACCCCGGGTGGTTCCCCGAGGCGGACCGCCGGACCTCCGAGGCTGGTAGGTGATCGGCGACAGCGCCGATCGCAGTCCTCGTCTCGCAGCACGACCGTGCCGTGGAGGAGGGCGCGGCGGCCGCGATGGTGGTCCCGGTCTCGGCCGCCGCGCCGGGTTTGGCCGCCGAGATCGCGCGTCGCCTAGGCCTCCCGGCTGGCGCGGTCACCACGAGCACGCTCGCGCTCGACGGAAGCGAATACCTGCTCGCCGTATGGAGGAGTGACGGCACTCCGGAACGCGGGCCGGTTGCTGATCTCGCGGCCGAGCTGGGCGGCGATCTCCTCGAAGGCGAGTGACGGGGACCCGTCCACGTCGACCATCGCCCCGGTAGGCCGTGACGCCTGACCTGAGGGGTGTTCGGAAGACAGCAGTGATTTCCCTGGGACGACGGCGTCACGCGCTCCGCGGCCACTCGCAGGGCTCGGGCGGCTCGGCGAGCCGAATCGTGACCGGAAGGTCGGTGGTCGCGCGGCAATGCCTCTCGCCCACGGTCCGTCGCCCTTCGTCCTTGAGTCGCCTGAGATCTCGACCTTGCCGTGGCCGGTCAGTCCGGCCTGCCGAAGCGTGATGCGCCCGTGCGGCTGGTCGCGTCGTGACGCAGGCGGGTCGGAGCCGACGCAGCGCGCTCGGGGCTTAGGCGACACGGAGGAGCCGCGCGGTGATCGTCCGCTCGAGGTGGGCTCGGTAGAGCTGCACGTCCCAGCCCTGTGTGATCACGAGGAACTCGTACTGCTGCGGCGAGGTCAGCGCCCATGCGACGTCGGCTGCCTCGCCCACCGACACTCCCGGCGCCAGCAGGCCGTCGGCGGCGAGCCGCGCCATCACGCCCCGCATCCCGGCCAGGCGCGAGCCCATCCGCCACGCCCAAAGCTCGGCGGCGACCGGGTCCTCCAGCCGGGCCGCGTGCACCAGTCGGGAGATCGGGTAGAGCTGCGGCTCGACCGCGGCGACCGCGTCGAGCATGGCGCGCAGCATCGCCAGCCCATCGGTCTCGGTTCGGGCGCGCTCCAGGAGCCGGGGGAGCCCGGCAACCTCCTCGGAGCGGGTGACCATCGCGCGCAGCAGGCCGGCCTTCGAGCCGAACTGGTCGTACAGCGTCTGGCGGGTGACCCCAGCTGCGGAGGCGACCGCCGCCATGCCGACGCCGTGGTAGCCGCGATCGAGCATGAGCGCGTTGGCCGCGTCGAGCACCCTGTCTCGGGTCTGCTCCGACTTGATGGTTGACATGCTGTCTACTCTAGCTTAGTTTACAGAGTGTAAAGCGCTTCGTTCGTCCCGACGGAGATGTGTGCCATGCGGATCCAGGCAAGCGTCGTGATCGACCGACCGCAAGAAGACGTCTTCCGGTTCACGGCTGTCCAGCACATCGTCAACCACCCGCGGTGGGACCCGGCGGTCAACGCCATCGAGCCCGTCACTACCGGCCCGGTGGGGCTCGGGTCGCGCTTCCGGATCGACCGCACGACCGCCGGTCGGCGCGAGCTCCGGGAGTTCGAGGTGACGGACTGGAGCCCGCCCAACCGCTTCACGATCGAGACGCGGTCCCCCGGGTTCCACCTGCGCCTCGTCGAGGACTGCGAGCCCGCCGGGGAGGCGAGTACCCGGATGACGCTCGTCGGTGAGGCCGCGGTCGGAGGCTTGCGAGGACTGCTCGCGCCGCTCGTGCGGGGCCGCCAGCAGCGCGCCGTCGAGGCGAACCTCGGGCGGATCAAGGCCATGGTCGAGTCGGGAGACTGACCGCTCGACGCCGGCTTGGGGACCAAGGCGCCCCGTGGCCGTGGGGACGGGCCCGGGCGGTCCACGTCGAACCAACGCAACCAGGCGGGCGGGTCGACGTGGTAGCCCGGCTGTCGAGGCTGCGCGCGATCGGATGCGCCTGCTCACCCGCTCACCAGCCACGCGCACGGCTCGGGCGGCTCGGCGAGGCGCATCACGACAGGAAGGTCGGTGGTCGCCGGGCAATGCCTCTCGCCCCGACCAACCGAAGACGTCCATGCCCCTCTGCGGCTCGCAGATGGGGCGTCTTCTTGAACGGCGGGCCCTTCGCCCGGGCGCCGGCCGGGCGCGCCTGGTCGCTTGCCCTGTCGGGTGCCACGAGGCGAGTCTCGGAGCCCGCGGCACGATGCAGGATCGGTCAGTTGACCGGGTAGGGGGCCTCCAGGGCGGGCGAGCCGCTACCGCGCGGCCTCGGCGGGCTGCGGCCCCGGGCTGGCGAGCGCCGCGGCAGGCGGTCTGAGCGCGCGGAGGGCGAAGTAGGCCAGGATCGCGAGGCTCACGCCGGCGATGACGAGATGGACCGCGACCACGGCGGGCTCGACCGGACGGCCCGCCAGCACGCGGTCGAGCACCGCCGAGGCCGCGAACGCGAGCCCGTTCAGCCCGGAGACCAGCAGCAGGCCGGCGGCCGCGACGTAGCCGAGCGGCGCCCGCCGAAGCAGGAGCGCGCCCCCGACGAGCAGGACCGGGGTGCCCAGAGCGTAGTCGACCACCCACTGGACGCGCATCGGGGGCTCCCCGCCGCCGAGCGCGGCCGCCGCCGCCGCCGTCAGCCCGAGATAGGCCAGGGCGGCGATGGCGACCAGAGCGCGGCCGACCCCGCGGGCGGGCGCCGACGCCATGCCTCGGCGGACCTCGCCGGCGTCGATTCCTGCGAGGAGGCCGATCAGGGTCCACGAGCTGAGCGTGACGAGGGCGACGTAGCCGAAGAACAGGGCGCTGAAGGGCGCCGCCAGGAGGTACAGCGCGTAGGCGTACAGGACGTAGAAGAGCGCCCCCGGCCAGAGCAGCAGCCCGAGCAGCCATCGGCGCCGGGCGAGCCACATCGAGCCGAGCAGGGCGGGCAGCCCGAGGACGAGGTTGGCGGCGTCGCCGCCGCGCGAGACCTGGACGAGCGGCGACCCGGCGCCGTGGACCCCGTCCGAGCCCCACCAGAGGCCGACGGCCGACACCCCGGCGACGCCGAGCGCGACGACGAGCGAGGCGATGGAGGCGGCCCCGAGGCCGCCCCTGACGGGCAGGGTCCGAGCTTCGGCGTGACCGGTCATCGGACTGCCCCCTCCTGGAGGCCCGACGGCGCAGCCGCGGCCGGCAGGTGGCTGTGCGGGGAACCCAGGCGCGCGACGGTCACGATCGTCGTGCCGGCGAGCCACAGGGCGTAGAGCGGGTACGGGAGGTAGGCGCTCACCCAGCCGTCGGCAGCGAGCGGGCCGCCGTCGAGCGCGATCCCGAGCACAGGCAGCAGCTGGGCGGCCGCCGCCGCGATCGTCAGCCAGCCGAGCCACGCCGGGAAAGCAGCGGCCCTGAACGTGATCACGGCGACAGCGAGGAGCATCACAGCCAGCGGCAGGTTGGCGATCACGAACAGGGCGTCCATCACGCCCACGAGGGCCGGCTGCCCGGCATCGCTGCCGGCCCTGGCCAGGCCCACCTGGAAGGCCACCGCCGCGAGTGTCACCACGGTCGAGCCGACGGCGGCGCCGAAGGCGATGGCCGACAGGCGCCCGGCGCCGCCCTCGGCGCGTGTCAGGAAGCTGCGCAGACTCGCGGCGAACCAGATGAAGAAGCCCGACCCGAGCACGAACAGCAGCGCCTGGGCCAGGAGCGCGTCGTGGTTGGCGGCATAGTGGGCGGCGATCCTCGCCGCCGAGTCGCTCGCGCTCAGCGCACCGCGCTCGAAGGCGATCGCCGCGGCGCCGGTGAGGATCGCCCCGAAGCCGCTCGCCGCGCCCCAGCGCTCCCATCGCATCTCGTCCATCTCGTCTGCTCCTCCCGTGTGACCAGTTCGCCGATCACGGTCGGCGGATCGGATTCGGCTGCCGCCGTCCGCTCAGGCGCCCAGCGGGGCCGCGGGCGACCAGTGCAGCCACAGCACCGCGACGAGGACCACGACGTTCACGGCCAGGGCGGCGAGGGTGTTGAACATCGGCCACGTGCCGAAGAAGAGGCCGATGCCGGCGATCGAGACGACTGCCGAGCCCACGGCCAGCGGCCGCCAGACGCCGTCGGGGACGAGCACGCCCCAGAACGACATCGCGGCGATGACGAAGCCGGCGAGCGAGGTGACCCACAAGGCGCTGGCGATCGCCGTGGCCGTGTCCGCCGGGAGCGACGGCACGAGCCACGACTGGGCGGCGTGCCAGGCCCCGGTTGGCGTCCCGGGGCGGAGCCGGATCCAGGCCAGGGCGCCCAGCGCCCCGCCGTGGCCGAGCCCGTGCAGCAGCAGCACGCCGGCTGCGATGAGCTTGATCGTCTGGTCGGACACGGTTCCTTCTCCTGTCTGGCTGGTAGGCGAGTCGGCGTTCCCGGCCGCCAGGTCAGCCGGCCGGGTCTGCGGGGGTCGTTGGCGCGCGTTCGACCGACACCAGCACGAGGCCGGCGTCCCGCAGCCGCGCCAGCAGCCCGTAGAGGGCGGCCTGGTCGACGGCGGGGAAGGTCAGCAATGAGTCGCCGTCCGGTAGCAGCCGGACCTCGCAGGCCAGGGCGTGGGCCCGTCGCTCGCCGATGCGGCCGGCGACGCGGATCTCGTAGCGCTCCATGGCGCCGATGGTCGGCGTCAGGGCTCGTCGCCGCGCCTCGCGAAAGGCCGGTCTTTGGTCGCAGGGCTCCCCTGTCGAAAGGAGGGCCTCGCCCCGACGCGCGGGCGGCGGTCAGACGAGGCCGAGCTCCTGCGCGCGCACGAGGGCCTGGGTCCGGCTCGTCGCCCCGAGCTTCGCCAGCACGTGGCCGACGTGCCACTTCGCGGTGCCCAGCGAGACCGTGAGGCCCTCCGCGATGTCGGCGTTGCTGGCCCCCCGGGCCATCAGCCGGAGGACCTCGGATTCGCGGGCCGTGAGCGCCTCGACCGGTCGCCCCGCCATGTCCCACGAGACAGCCGGGCCTCGAGCCTCCCTCGACGGCGTCGCCGCAGGGGGCTCGGCGGCGAATCCGGCGATCAGCTCGTCGACGAAGGCGGGCGCCGCCTCCCGCACCCGCGGCAGGAGGTGGGAGACGCCGCCGCCGTCGTCGAGGAGCCGCCGCACGTAGTGGCCGGGGGCGGCGAGTTCGACCGCCTGCTCGAGCGAGCGCAGCGCCGCCGCGGTGCGGCCTGCCCGGGCCGCGGCCGCCGCCTCGAGTACCCCGATCGAGATGAGGTCGGCGACCGCGCCCGACGCCTCCTGGACGGCCCGCGCGCGGGCCAGAAGCCCACTGGCCTCGTCCGTCCTGCCCTGCGCGAGGCGGACGCGCGCCACGCTGACGTCGATCGAGCGGCGCATCACGTCCAGGAGCGGCGAGTCCGCCGGGGCCTCCGGCGCGGCGTGATCCGCCCAGCGCGCCGCCGCGGCGAGGTCGCCCCGCATCAGGCGGATCCGCGCCTCGGTCTCCGCGCTCGTGGCGGGGAGGGCGGCGCCTGTCCGGCTGGCGTCCCGGGCGCTGACCTGCAGCGCCTCCAGGGCTGCGTCGGTCGACCCCGTCGCCTCCCGCGCGAGGGCGAGGTACGGAACGGCCCAGCCGAGCATGGGCCGGCCGACGCCCATGCGGCCGGCGTCCTCGAAGCCGCCCTCGAGCTCGCGGCGGCCCTCGGCGAGGTCGCCGGCCTCGTACCGCACGATGCCCAGGACGACGCGGACGGACCAGGCGATCGGGCGGGGCCGTCCCTGCGGATCCGCGTGCTCCCGCAGGACACGGCGGCAGATCGCCTCGGCCTCGTCGCGCCCCCCGGCGAGGTCCAGGGCGTGGCACAGGGGGTTCACGGCCGGCACCACGGCCATGGGGTGCCCAGCCCGGAGCGCGGCGGCGAACGCCTCCCGCAGGGTCTCCACCGCCTGCACGACGTCGCCCTGCGCCAGGCTCGCCAGTCCCGCGGCCTGGTGGGCGGTCGACCGGAAGAGCTCGTCGTCCCCGAGGAGGCCGAGGGCCTCCGCTGCCAGGGCTCCGGCGTCAGGCCTGGTCACGGTTCCCATGAGTGCCACGAGCGCCAGCAGCCGGCCCTCGGCCTCGCCGCGCTCGCCGCACGAGGCCAGGTGGCGCTCGGCCTGGGCGATCGCCGCGGCGACCCGGCCCGTGTAGAAGAGCGCCCAGGCGTGCAGCGACACGAGGTCCGCGCTCGCCGCGACCCGCTCGGGTGGCAGGGCGTCCAGCCAGCGGAGGAGCGCCTCGAGCTCGCCCGCCTCGAACGCCGGCCGGGCCGCCATCGCGACGAGGTGCGCCGCGGTCTCGGACGAACCGGCCGCCAGGGCGTGGTCGACGGCCTCGGGGGCGAGGCCCGAGGTGGCGAACCAGTCGGCCGCCCGCCCGTGGAGCGCCCGCCGCTCCGCGTCCGTGAGCTGCGTGCCGAGGTAGTCGGCGAACAGGCCGTGGTAGCGGTACCAGCGCCGCTCGACGTCGAGCGGCACGAGGAACAGGTTCGCGCGCTCTGCGCGGCCGAGGAGCGAGCTGGCGTCTTCGCGGCCCGTCAGCACCTGGCACAGCTCGACCGTGAACCGCTCCGCGATGGAAATCTCGACGAGGAACCGCCGGAGGTCGGCGTCGACGCCGCCCAGGACCTCGTCGGCGAGGTAGTCGAAGACGAACCGCTGGCCGCCCCCGAACGACTCGACCACCCGCGCGGGGTCCGGATGGCCCCTGAGCGAGATCGCGGCGAGCTGGAGGCCCGCGATCCAGCCCTCGGTCAGCTCGACGAGGCGCCCGGTGAGCGACGGCGGGAGCGCGGCGCCGGCTGCGGAGAGGTAGGCCGACGCCTCCTCGGCGGTGCACCGCAGGTCCGCCCCGCGCAGCTCCACGAGGCGGCCGTGTGCGCGGAGCCGCGCCAGCGGCAGCGGCGGATCCTCACGGGTCAGCAGCAGGGGGTGGACGAACGGCGGGCCTCGCTCGATCAGGAAGCGGACCAGCCGCTGGACCGACTCCGAGGCGACGAGGTGGTAGTCGTCGAGGACCAGCGCGAAGGGCTCGTCGCTCGCCGCCATCTCGTCCAGCAGCGTGGCGCCGACGACCTCCGGGTCGGGCGGCGATCCCGGACCGAACAGGTCGCCCGCCGCGTCGACGGCACCCGGCCGCACCCCTCCGAGCGCCGCGAACAGGTACCGCGAGAACCGGGCGAGGTCGCTGTCGGCGGCGTCGAGGGACAGCCATGCGCGGGGGAGGCCGCGCGACTCGAGCCAGCCCGCGACGGCCAGCGTCTTGCCGTACCCGGGCGGCGCGGAGAGCAGCGTCAGCCGGACGCCATCGCGGAGTGACGGGTCGAGGAGCGCGCCGAGGCGGCCGCGGTCGATGTAGGCGGCGGCCGGAGCGGGCATCGCGACCTTCGTCCGGACGACCGGCATCGAGGTCCGCGACGTGAGTCCGTCGGAACCCCGAGCGATCGTGGAGCTGGGAACCTCGATCGACGCGTCCATGTCGCGCCTAGGGTAGTGCCCGCCGCAGGCCTCGAGCGACGCTTCAGGGGCCGATCACGCGCTCCGCAGCCACGCGCACGGCTTGGGTGGCTCGGCGAGCCGCAGGCGATGGCGCGCCTTCCCTCGGGCGTCGTCTCCCGCCAGAGCCGCGCTCGAGCGGATCCAGGCGCTGGGGCTCGATCTCGCCATCCATCCGAGCGCCCCGGCGCAGCACGACGGCTGGTCGGGTTTCGGGAGCGAGCGTCCCATGTACGCGAGCAATCGCCCCGTCAATCGGTGTCGAGCATCTCGATCATCGGCGCCAGCGCGTCGATAGCCGCCAGCGTCGGGGGCCAGACAAGGAGTTCGAGGTTGGTGTAGCCGGCCGTTCCGAAGGCCCGACAGGCGTCAGCGATCTCCCTGGCCGTGCCGCGGATCGGAGGGCCGAAGACGGCCTCCGAACCGCTGAACGAGGTTGGCTCGACGACGACCCCGGCTGACTTGCCGATCGTTGCAGGATCGCGACCGACCTCGCCGCACGCTGCCTCGAGCGCCGAGAGCCGTGGCCCGAACTCCACGAGATCACTCCGCTCCTGGACATACCAGCTCCAGATGTCCGCATGCCGTGCGGCAAGGCGGAGCATCTTCGGGCCGCTGGCGCCGATCATGATCGGGATCCGGCCGGGACGAGGACCGCGTGGGCGCTGTTCCAGGTCGCGCGCGGCGTGGAACGCCCCCTCGAAGTCCGCCCGACCCTGCCGCAGCAACGGAACGATGATCTCGACGGCTTCCTCGAAGCGGCCGTAGACGTGGTCCTCAGGCAACCCGAAGGCGTGCGCCTGACCACCCGCGTGGCCCGAGCCGAGGCCGAATACGAATCGGCCGCCGCTGATCTCGTCGATCGTCTCGACCGCCTTCGCGGTGATCCCCGGGTTGCGGTGGAGCGCGGACATGACCCAGATGCCGATCTTGACTCGCGAGGTGGCCGCCGCGACGGCGGCGGTCATCGCCACCCCCTCCCACCAGCCCTGGGGCTCGCCTTCCTCTGGCCGCCACAGCAGCTCGTCGGCCGTCCAAACGGCGTCGAAGCCGACCTCCTCGGCTCGGCGGGCGAGATCGCGGATGTCGGTCCAGCGTGCCGTCGAACCATCGACGAACGAGTCGCCCATCGGCAGCACGAGACCGATCTCGATGGATCGCATGGCGCTCTCCAACAGCTAGCGGTGCGTCGCGAAGTCCCGGCATTCCTCATGCCAACTATCGCGACGTGGCGGCTCCCCTACGGAGCTCCCGTCTCGACTCGACCGACCGTGCGGCTCAGGCCATCTCCTCGACCTGGCCGACATCATCCCGCGTCGCCGTCCGCACGCTCCCGACAAGGTGCCTGGTGCAGGGACCAAGCCAGCAGCGCCGCCTTCGTGCCTGCCTCCCCAAGCCTCGGCCTGCATCGCGCACGGAGCGTGAGCGTGGAACAGGGCGTCGCCGTCTCACGCGGCATACGTTGGATCGCGATGCGGGGACTCCGTCTTCGTGACCCCGTCCGCTCGGTCCCACAGCTGGCGGAGTGCCATGGCATACCTCGCCGGGTGCGAGCGCTGCGGCGGCACGAAGTGGTGGACATCCTCGTAGGCCTGGACCCAGACGTCGGGCAGGAGACCAGCGAGGCGCTGGGTCCGCCGCACGAAGCTTTCGCCGCTAAGCAGCCCATACGCGAGGTACACGGGGAAGCGGCAGCGCCGGAAGGCCGAACGGTCGGTCGTGTCGTTGTCGAAGGCGCGCATGAACGCGGCCAGTCCGGCCGGTCGCCTGGCCATCCAGGCCGGTGCCGGACCCGATGGGGGCGCCGGGGGCTCGACACCGGGTCGAAGGTGCCAGCGAGTGAACTCGGCCATCGCCTGATCAGGCGGCAGCGTGCCCATCAGCTCCCCAAGATCACCGAAGTCCGCTCGCTCGTCGGGCTCGAGCGGGCCCGGGAGGCTCGCCGGTTCGAAGATCGCGAGGCTGCGGACGCGTTCGGGGTACACCGCGACATAGGCGAGCGACGAAGCGCCACCGCCGGAGAAGCCGACGAGATGGAAGGTGTCGAGACCCTCTGTGTCAACGAACCGGGCGAGGCCGGCCACTTCGGTCCGGAGCGAGTAGTCCGCGGGTGGCTCGTCGGCCGCGTAGACCTCCAGCTCCTTGAGGTGCGGCTCGATCTCGCCACCGAGCTCGGCGAGCAACGGCGCGTACGAGAGGGCGACGGGCGTCACACCGCCGGGCAGGAAGACGACAGGTCGCGAGGCGGGGTCGGGCATCTTGACACCTCGTCGGACTGGCCGGCCGGATCGGCGACCGCATCGGACCATCGTGCCACGAGCGCGATCGGGCGCAAGGACCCGCGGCCATTCGGTCCGTCGTGTGGTGGCCCTGCGGGGCGAAGCCCGCCGACGCGGGGCGCCACGCGATCGCCGCGGCCGTGTTCGAGCAGATCGACGTCCGGGGATGGCCGACCACACGTTCGCGTGGGCGGCCGCGGTCCGCGACCCGACCCTGGAACTTCGCCGGCGTCAGCGGGCGCGAGCGGGCGACGTACGCGAGATGGGCACCTTGGCACCGGATGCCATTTCCGGCACCATCCGCAGCAAGCGAGAGGAGGCGGGGTCTCTCGGGGCCCCATCGGCACGGCGTCCCAGGCTGCGGTCGCCCGCCTCGTGCCGGATGCCAATGGCGAGACCGTCCTCGGCGCGGCGGAGGTCGAGTCATGCGGGCGACACGGACGGACCTGCCAGTCCTGGTCGACATGGGCGGTTTCACCAGTCGTCTTGCGCATTGGGGCGAGTTCGACGTCGCGGTCGAGACCGGAGCGGCCGGCCGGGACGCGACGGACATGTTCCGCGCCGCCTTCGCCGATGGCCGCTGTCCCGTCCCTCACTGGGGATACCTGATCAAGGGCCGCATGCGGATCAGGTACCCCGATCGTGAGGAAGTCATCTCCGCGGGCGAGCTCTGGTACATGCCGCCAGGTCATGTCCCGGTGAACGAGGAGGACGTCGAGAACATCGTCTTCACGCCAGCCGGCGAGTACGAGAAGGTGATGGCCGCGTTGGGGAGGGCGGCCCGGGCGGGGTGAAACCGCCCCGGTATGCCCTTCGAGGGTGAACAGCTCGGTGGGAGACGTCCGCGCCGATCTCTGGCGGGACCCCGCCCTCGGGTGCGGAGGACCACCTCCACTGCCTCCGCGGCCTACTGGTCCCAGGCGAAGTCCGTCGTGCGCATCCGGCCGCTTGACCCTTTGGGCCACCCGTGCGAACGGCCCCGAGGCGCGAGGAACGCTGCGGTCCGCTACGCGAGCAGCAGCAGAACGGTGCGCGCGAATCCGAGGAGCGGGCCGAACGGGAGCGCGAAGCCGACCCAGAATACGGACTCGCACGGCAGGAGCAGGTAGCTCATCACGGCGGCGCGGGGAACGCCGCGCAGCAACATCACGCCGACGGTCACCTCGGCCAGGCAGACGAGCAGGAACCCCGTGAGCAGCGGGAGTGAGGTCGTCAGCCCGAGGCGCTCGAACGGGCCGCCTCCGTAGGTCGGGAAGCCGAGGAGCGTCCAGACCTCGCCGGTCCGGGCGAAATGCAGCGTGCCGAGGACCCCCGGCAGGCCGAAACCCGACCCGAGCACGATCGAGCAGAGGCCGGCCGCGGTCGTCACGCTCGTTCGCCGTCCCGGTGCTCCTCCAGGGCGCGCCGAGCGTTGGCCCTGATCTCGAGCTCCGTGCGGCGCATCATCCGGATGAAGATCGGGAAGAACAGGCGGGCCGCGCCCTTCGCGCTCCAGAGGCCCCGCGAGGTCATCCTCGTTCCGCCAGTCTCCGTCGCCTCCAGCGTGCATGTGAGCACGCAGCCGATCGACCCGCCGTTCGTGTAGGTCCACGACCGCGGGCGGTCGTAGGCGGTCACCTCGGTGATCACTGCCGGACCCTGCTTCCACTTCGCGCGGAACCGCGTGCCGACGCGGACCGGGCCGTCGGTCAGTTTCTCCATCGAGACGCAATCAGGGTTCCAGGCGAGCTCGTTGCTCTGGTCCGAGAGGTAGTCGAACACCTCGTCGGGCGTCCGGCCGATCTCAGTCGTCCACTCGATGACCGCCGCCACGCGCCAACCTCCAGTTACTAGAGTCAACCACTAGTGACGGACAGCAGTATCATCGGCTGGAATGACCGTCGTCAATCCCCCACCCGGCGTCGGATCGAAGCGCGCCGCGCGGGCCCGCGCGACGCGACGCCGCATCGCCGAGGCAGCGCTCGCCCGCTTCTCCGGGCACGGCTACCCGGCAACGACGATGGAGGCGATCGCCGCCGATGCCGGCGTTGCCGTCCAGACCGTGTACTTCGTCTTCCACACCAAGGCGGAGCTGCTCGTGGCGGCACTCACCGTCGCGGGTGGCGGCCCGGGCGAGCCCGAGGAGGTGACCGCGCGAGAGTGGCTGGCGAAGGTCGCGGCGGCCCCGTCCGGCCCGCGCCGCCTCGCGCTCATCGTCGAGCACGGCAATGAGATCTATCGTCGGATCGGGCCCCTGCTGCCGGCCGTCCAGGCAGCGGCGAGTGTCGACCCCGACGTGGCCACGGCGTGGCAGGCCGTCGTGCGGCGACGGCGGGCGGACATGGGCCGGGCGATCGACGACCTCTTCGTGCGCCGCGGTGAGCTGCGGGAGGGGCTCGACCCCGGGCTCGCGCTCGACCTGCTCTTCGGGCTGCACCGCGCGGAGACGTACCTTGCCTTCACACTCGAGTGCGGCTGGAGCATGGCGCGCTACAAGGCGTGGCAGTTCACGACCCTTGCCCGCGCCCTCCTCCCCGCGGCCGACGCGGCGGCCGCGGGGAGTCCGGCCTCGCCCGACGTCGCCGACCTGTCGTTCGCCGTCGAACTGGCCGCCTTCCGCTGACGTGCGACCGCGGCATCGGCGCGGCTCGGGAAGTTGGTGCTCGCGTGTCTCAGCCTCCTGTCCCGGCTCTCGGGGAGCCCAGCCACAGGGCAACCCCGACCCACGCGAACCCGACACCGAGCAGGATCCCGAACAGAGCCGTGCCCACCTGACCGAACGCGGGCGGCAGGAACTCCGAGACGAAGAAGTCGAAGACGAAGCCGACCATCGCGGCCAGCACGAGGATCGGGGCGCCGCGCGGCACCACACGAGCGCGCAGCATCGCGATGGCCGTTGCGAAGAGGCCCGCCGCCAGAGCGATCGCGAGAACGAACAGCACGATGTTGTCGCTGAACGGCCCGTCCCACGTCGGGACGAGCAGGACGGGTGCCGCGAGCGCGATGAACAGGACGGTCCCCACCTCAAGGAGGACGTGCGCGACGAGGGCAAGGAGGCCGCCGCGATCGGCCTGGGCGGCATACAAGGCAGGTAACGAAACGACGAGCGAGACGCCTGCGAACAGGAAGAGCGTTGCCTCGGTCGGCGAGAACACGGTACCCGCGACGGGTCGCAACGAGACGAGCACGATGGCAAGGGCCAGAGCCGATGTGCCGACGGCCAGCCCGAGTCCGCCCCAGCGGAGGCCGCGTTCTGACGTTCGCACCGCACGAGAGATCATCGCGGTCAAGTCTCCTTTGGCACCCTCGCCTCGGACCCGCTCGTACATGCCGAGGGCGACGAGGATCCGCCCTTCCTTGCTGCTGCGCCCGACATTCGCGCCCATTCGCGGGCCGTCCGGTCCGTTGAGGAGGCCGGAGTCGAGCTCCGGATGTGAGGAGGCAAGGCGGACCACGCATCGATGGTCACCTCGGCACCCGCGCGCCGGTATCGGTCAGTTGACCGAGGGCCCCAGCCGGTGAGGATCGGACCAGCGCGCATCACGCCTCAACGGTCAGGTCGGCGGGCCCCGGTGCCGCTCCGGCCGATCGGGCGCGCGGCGGAAGTGGGACATCGGCGGAGGCGACGCATTCACCATGTGGATCACGTCTCCCGGGTGGCTGCTTCTTCCGGTGCCAGCCGCAAGTCTCTGGACTGCTCCCCGACCAGTTCGCACACGAGGGCGCGTGTCAGCCAGGTCTGATAGCGGTCGTCGCTCCATCCTCTCCCGAGGACCAGCAGGTCGTAGACCGCGAGCGAGCAGAGCGTCCAGAGAACGTCGATCGCGGCGTCGACCGGGACGTCAGGCCTGAGCGCGCCGCGGGCGGCGAGCATCTCCACGAAGCGCCCCTGCCCTGCGCGCCGCCGCGACTCCAGCTCGTCCCATCGGCGCCGGAGCTCGGGTTCGCCTGCCCTGGCCTCGCGTAGAGCGCGAAGCAGCGGGCCGGCGCGGCGATGGATCCCGGGCTGCGTCGCGACGTAGACGGCGACCTGCTTCCGCGGATCCGGCTCGTCCCGGATGGCGCGGATGGCGGGCCGATCCTCGACCGGGATCTCCGCGCGCTTCGCTCCTCCCGCGAGCAGCGCCTCCACCACCGCCTCGAACAGGGCGGCCTTGCTGCCGAAGATCCGGTAGACCGTCTCGACCACGACGCCAGCCTCGCTGGCGATCTCGGTCAGCGGGACGCCGTAGCCGCGTTCCCGGAACAGCTGGCCGGCCGCGGTCAGGATGTCCCGTCGGGTCTGCGCTGCCTGTGCCGCGCGGCGTGGTGATTCGTAGCGACGACGGGGCTTGACGCTCTCGGCCATTTCGTGACACTGTACCTTATGTGAAATCACGCTGTCTTGCGCGATGGTAGCCGAAGGAGCGTCCCATGTTCTCGGTCGTGGTCCGTGAGGCGGGCGACGCGGCGCAGATCGATCGCAGCGCGAGCACGGTGAGCGCGAACGTTGCGCCGCGCGTGCGTCAGGCGCCCGGCTTCGTATCGGCACTGTGGATGAGTGACGGCTCTGGCAGGACCCTCAACGTGATCGTCTTCGACTCGGAGGAGGCGGCTCGGCGTGCGCTCGATGCGGCCCGCGACGCGCCCCGGCCGCCGTTCATGCACGTCGAGGCGGTCGAGTTGTTCAGCGTGCTGGCGAGTGCGTAGCCGGCGACACGGTCCCGCGACAGATGCCCAGACCCGCTGGGCGTGATCGCCGGTCGGGCCGAATCACGTCCCCGGAGAACAGGAGCCACATGCGTCCCAAGCTCGCCACTCTCGCACGCAGCACCGTCGCGTCCGCACTCGTCATCGGCCTGCTGATGAGCATCGCCTCGACCAGGGTGCTCGCCTCCTCGGGCCCCGATCACTTCGGGCCGTTCGAGAACTCGTACTCGTTCATCGGCTTCGACTGCCCGGGCTTCGACATCCGCATCGACGGTGCGGGGACTGACGAGTAAGACGATCACGGGATTCCGCTACATGGTCACCGAGCCCGGGACCGGGGTGACGATCCGGGACGTCGGACGGATCGTGTACGGCGACCTCGAGCAGACGGTCGAACTGTGGGCAGCCGGCAAGCACGACCTCGTGTATGAGAGCCAGTTCGACGGCGTCTTCTGCGCGGCGCTCAGTTAGAGATACCGCCGTCGACCACGGCCGAGCTCGCGCGGATCCTCGCACAAGGGCCATGCACGTCCCCGGCGCCCAGAGACTCCCGGCCGTGCCGTCTGTCAGTCCCCGCCCCCCAGGCGCGCCAGTGTCAGCGGGCGCGGTCTCGCGCCCGAGGCGCGCCTGGTCCGGAGAGGCGCGACAGCAGACGGGTGATCGCGGGGGCGACGAGGAAGTTCATGGCGACCACGAGCACGCCACTCATCGCCAGGGCTCGCACCTGGGGCGACATCGCGGTCAGCTGCTGACCGAACTCGGCGAAGAGGGTCACGATCAGGAGGAAGGCCGCGAGCCAGCTGAGGAGGAACCTGGCGAGCTTGCCCAGCGGGCGCTCGGCGGCCGCGCGCCGTCGCTCGCTCGGCGTGGGACCCGCCTGTGCTGCAGCACGCGAGGCGCCGGAGCCGATGTCGGTGGTGGGGCCATTCGCATCCACTTGAGCAACCACCCGTCCTTCCACCGCTACGCCCACAGCAGCGCGTAGCGGACCGTCAGCGCGTTGAACGCGAGCCCGACGACGATGAGGAACTTGTCGTACGCGCCCGGGTACGTCGGCAGCCCGACGAGGTTGAACGCGAACAGGCCGATCGCGGCGATGACGTTGAGCGCGCGGCCGATCGGCTGCTCGAGCACCAGCGACAGGACCACCATGACGATCGGGACGACCATCAGCGCGGCGACCCCCAGCCACATCGCCTGGGTCATGGCGAGCCCGCCGATCTGTCCGGGCTTGAAGTCCCCGCTGTAGATGCGGAGGACGTCGCCAAGCAGGTAGGTGAGCATCAGCGCGAGCCAGAGCGCCGACAGCTTGATCTGGATGTCCGACATGGGGCGGCTCCCGCTGGTTGGCTCTCTCGGCGCCGTCACACCACCAGCCCGACCTTGCCCTGGACCCGCCCCGACCCGAACAGGCGCAGCGCCTCGGCGGTCTCCCCGAGCGGGTACGTGCGGTCGATGACTGCCCGGAGCTGGCCCGCCTCCGCGAACGCGGTCAGCGCGTCGAGGTCTGCGCTGCTCGGGTGGGCCATCAGGATGCTCACCGTCTGGCTGTGGCGCCGCGCCGCGAGCCGCAGGCCGATGAGCCGGGGCATCACGCCGAGCCAGGCGTGCTCGGACTTGCCGACCGACGAGACGAACACGCCGTCGGGGTTCATGACCCGGAGGCAGTCGGCGAGCGGGCGTGTGCCGGCCAGGTCGAGGATCACGTCGTACCGGCGGTCGCCGGTGGTGAAGTCGTCCGTTCGGTAGTCGACGACGTGGTCCGCGCCGATCGACCGCACGAGCTCGACCTTGGACGTGCTGCAGACGCCCGTGACGGTCGCCCCGAGTGCCTTCGCGATCTGGACGGCGAGGCTCCCCACGCCGCCCGAGGCGCCGTTGACGAGGACGGAGTCGCCGGGCTTGACGTGGCCCTTGTCGCGCAGCCCCTGGAGCGCCGTCGTCCCCGCCACGGGGAGTGCCGCGGCCTGTTCGAACGACAGGTTCCGCGGCTTCCGCGCGATCTCGTCCGAGCGGACCCGCGCGTACTCGGCGAAGGCTCCGCTGATCTCGCCGTAGACCTCGTCGCCCGGAGCGAACGCGGTGACCTGCGCGCCGACGGCCGCGACCTCGCCCGCCATCGCCGCTCCAGCGATCCGCTGCTTCGGGCGGACGAGCCCGAACAGGGGCCGCACCAGGTACGGCTTCCCAGTCAGCTTGATCCAGTCGGCCGCGTTGACCGAGGCGGCGCGGACGCGGACGAGGACCTCGTCCGGTCCGATGGCCGGCTGCTCGACGTCCTGGAACCTCAGGATCTCGGGCCCGCCGTATGTGCTCTGGATGACTGCCTTCATCGCTCCTTGCCTCCTGCCGTGGTGTGGTATGATTAGGTCGTAAGCTTATGCAGTAAGCTAACCGTGTCAATAGGCGATCCACAGGAGGCAGCGATGGCCGTGGCGTCGGGCCGCCGGGGCGGCCGCCCGGCACGGATCAGCCGGGACGACGTGCTTCAGGCCGCGGTCGAGATCGCCGACCGCGACGGCCTCGAGGCGCTGACGATGCGGAGCATCGGCCAGCGGGTCGGGGTCGAGGCGATGTCGCTGTACCGGCACGTCAAGGACAAGGACGACGTCCTCGACGGGATCGTCGACCTGGCGTTCAGCGAGATCGAGGCGCCGGAGACCGAGTCCTGGAGGGCCGGGCTGGAGCGTCACGCGCGCTCCACGCACGACGCCCTCGTGCGCCATCCGTGGGCGGTGGGCGTGATGGAATCGCGCGCCGGCCCGGCCAGCATGCGCCATCACGATGCCGTCCTCGGGTGCCTGCGGGGCGGCGGCTTCTCCGTCTTCGCGGCCGTCCGCGCGTACAACATCGTCAACAGCTACGTGTACGGCTTCTGCCTCCAGGAGCTGAGCCTGCCGTTCCGGACTCCCGAGGAGCAGTCGGCCGTCTCGGCCGACATCCTCGAGCGGTACGCGCCGGGGGCGTATCCGAACCTCGAGGCCGTCGCGACGGGGCTGCCCGGCTCGGGCTTCGTGTACGCCGAGGAGTTCGGGGTCGGGCTGGCGCTCGTCCTGGACGCGCTGGAGCGCCTGAGCGAGCCCGGCAAAGGCTGAGCGGCGGCCCGCCGGCGGCCGATCCGCACGCGGCGTCGGACATAGGCACGGCGAGCGCACGGAGGCGGAGGCGCCCGCAGCCGAGGCCCTGCGCCAGGAGAGAGGGCGACGGGCCGCGCCGAACACGAGCCGCTCTGCGGCGATGCTCTATCGATCGCCAGTCGGGAGAGGGAGCCTGCGCGTCAATTCGCCGCGTGCATTTCCTGGGCGATGCCGATGAGCAGTCCGCCGGGACCCCGGATGTAGCACAGACGATAGGCGTTCTCGTACTGGACGATCTCGCTACTCACCAGCTCCGCGCCGTGCTCGATCGCCCGAGCGACCGTGTCGTCGATGTCGTCGACGGCGAACATGACGCGCAGGTAGCCGAGGGCGTTGACCGGGGCCATCCGGTGGTCGGCGACGACGGGCGGCGCGAGGAAGCGCGAAAGCTCGAGCTGGCCGTGGCCGTCGGGGGTGCGCATCATGGCGACCTCGACCCTCTGGTCGCCCAGTCCGGTGACGCGCCCGGCCCACTCGCCCTCGACCATGCCTCGCCCGACGAGCTCGAGGCCGAGCTCCCGGAAGAACTCGACCGTCGCCTCCAGGTCGTCGACGACGATGCCCACGTTGTCCATGCGCTTGATCGCCATATGCCCGGTCCTCTCGGGGTTGTCCGCCGTGGCCGCTGTGGGGTTGACGGCCGCGGCTGAGCGTCGAGCGTGGTGCCATGCGGGGTCGGGGTCTGGATGCCCAGCCACGATCACTCGACTGTCTGCCAAGACAGCGGGG
>DASVYJ010000055.1:0-20194 GCA_036392215.1 Candidatus Limnocylindrales bacterium
CGCAGTACCATGGGGCCATCCCCGCGTGGCGAATGGTGGGCTGGCCGAACCGGCCGCGGTCCGCCTAGGCTGCCCCATCTCGCCCGACACCCGGCGAGTCGACTCGAGGCTCGGGCCCCGCCCGGCCGAAGCCACGGACCCGGCGCTCCACGCGCCCCGCGTCCTGCACCTGCGAGGTCGACCATGCGGTACAAGGCGATGCCGATCGCCGCGCGCGGCGCATCCCGTTCCCCGTCCCCCCGACGCCATCGCGCGTCGATCCTGAGCGTCGGCCTGACGGTCCTCGCGGCGGTCCTGCTCGTGCCCGCCCTGCTCGTGACCTGGAGCGCGGCCAGCGCGACGGGACCGGCGATCACGCTTACGCCGTCGGCGACCACCGTGGGCTCCTCCGTCGCCGTCCACGGGACCGGGTTCGCGCCGCGTTCGCAGGGCGACCTGGTGATCGGCGGCTCGTCGTCCACGCTTGCGACGTTCCGGGCCGACAAGTCCGGCGCGTTCTTGATCTCGTTCACGGTGCCCGTCCTGACCACGGGCGACCACCTCGTCGAGGCGATGTCGCGCTCGAAGGGCACCTCCAAGGCGCAGGCGCTCCTCGCTTCGGCGACCCTCGACATCCTCTCGGCGTCACCGTCACCGTCACCGACGCCGACGCCGACGCCCACGCCGACACCGACGCCGACACCGACGGCGACTCCGACGCCGACGCCCACGCCCACCCCCGCGCCCACACCGACCTCCGCGCCCGGCGCGGTCCCCGCCTTCGACCACATCTACTGGATCTGGGACGAGAACAAGGAGTACTCCTCGATCGTCGGCTCGAGCAGCGCGCCGTACCTCAACAGCCTCATCGCGAAGTACGGCCTCGCCACGAACTTCTACGCCGAGTCGCACCCCTCGGAGCCGAACTACATCGCCCAGGTCGCCGGCTCGACGCTCGGCGTGACCACCGACGGCACGTACAACCTGAGCGCGACGAACCTGTTCGACCAGGTCGAGCGGGCCGGCCGCAGCTGGCACGCCTACATGCAGGACTGGCCGGGCGGCTGCTTCACCGGCAGCTCGTACTCCGGCGGCGTCGACGGCTGGGGCGCGTCAGGGACGTACGTCCGCAAGCACGACTTCGCCATCAGCTTCACCGACATCAGCGGCAACGCGACCCGCTGCTCGAGTCACATCAGCGCTCTGGCCGGCTTCAGCCCGTCCGCGGCGAACCTCGAGGTCATCGTCCCGAACCTCATCAACGACATGCACGACGGGACGATCGCCCAGGGCGACGCCTTCCTGAAGGCCTTCGTGCCGACGATCACCGGCAGTCCGGCGTTCGCGAACTCGCTGCTGATCATCACGTTCGACGAGGGCTCGACGAGCACGGGTTCGCTCGGTGACACGGGCGGCCACATCGCGACGGTCGTGATCACGCCGGGCATGGTGGCCGGGACGCGGGTGGGCACCTACTACGACCACTACAGCATCCTGCGGACGGTCGAGGACGCGTGGGCCATGCCCTGCCTCGGGGCTGCCTGCCAGCGCACGGCGATGGCCTTCCCGTACTGAGGCGGCCGGTGCGGCAGCCCGGTGTGATGCAGGCTGATGGGGGGATGCCAACCGGGCCGCCGTTTCTCGTGTGATTCGATCCGGTGCGGCAGCACGGTGTGAGCCGTTCGATGCACAGCGATCCTCGGCGGGGCCCGACTCCTCCCACCGCCCGCCTCGTGCCTAGCGAGGCTTTGCCGACGTGTTCGGGCTCAGCCGGCCCATTCGCGCCCCGTCCAGGAGCCTGCCGATGTTAACCGTCACGCTTCCAGGATCTGTGTCGGCGTCGTTGATGCGGTGATCTTCGCGAGCATCTCGTCAACGCTCAGGACCTGGGCAAACAGCCCGTCGAGAACGTCGAGTGTCAGGTTCTGGAACTCGGGCCCAGCAGCCGTGGCGGTCCCATCGCGGAGAAAGAAGACGCGGAAGTCACGAGCATGCGCCTCGCGCGCGGTGGTGTCGCAGCACACGATCGTCGAGATTCCCGAGACGATGACTGTATCGATGCCCCGCGTGCGGAGCGTCAACTCAAGGTCCGTTCCGTGGAAGGCGCCGAAGCGAGGCTTGTCGAGGCGTAGGTCGAGTGGGTCGAGAACCAGGTCGCTGTGCAGTTCGGCCGACGGCGCGCCATCGTTCAGGAGGCCATTCCGAATCCGCTCGACCTCCCGAAGCACACCGAGGTTCGAGCCGTCGGGACGGACCACGTGCCGGGTGTGGATCACGAGGATCCCGGCGACGCGGCACGCGGCGCTCAACGCGTTGATGCGATCGAGGAGAGGCCGCGGGTCCTCGAGGCTCTCGACAAAGCAGTTCTGGAGATCGACGTTGATCAGCGCGGTGCGCTCCGGAACGAGGTCCCAGTCCATCCGCTCCCTCCGAAACAGAGCCTACGACGGCGCGTGGTTGCGCCCGCGCCGTCGGTCAGAATGCCATGGCGCCACGGCCTCGCCACATCAACATTCATCTCACCTGGCTGCCGCACCGGTGAGGCGGGAAGGGGCACGGCGCCCACCGACACGTCCGAAGCCACACCCGAGGCCACGTCTCGATCGCATCACACGGCGAGCATCGGCCCCCGCCTGCCCAGGGCCTGCGGCCACCGGTCATCCCCAGGTGCGCGGCATGCTCAGCGGGCTTGCCGGGGCGCTCCCAGACGGGCGACCAGACTTGCCGTCGACACCATCACCGTCGTGAACACGAGGAGCGTGACGACCTCGTCAGGCGATAGGCGCGCGTCGGCCACGGCGAGCCCGAAGACGGCCCAGCTCGCGAGGCCGGCCACGAGGAGGCTCAGCCACGTGGAGCTGGTGGCTGCCACGACGACCACGATGGCGAGGAAGCCGGCAAGGTACGGACTCCGCGCCCCGCCGGTGCCGAGCGCCCAACATGTCTGGGCAGCGATCACTGCCGCGGAGAGCAGCCAGGACGGGATCGATCTCGCGGCCCCGACGGGCAGGGCGATGAGCGCGAGGCCGGCGACCAGCCCGACGACGAGAAGGCCGAGCGGGATGCCCGTGCCGACGAGCACAGAGGTGCACGCGTAGAGGATGCTTCCCGAGGCCAGGACGAGGCCGAGGTCAGTCGCGAGGCCGGCCGCTGAGCGCCGGCGGGCCACATGAGGCGCCACTCGGGCGACCAGGCCGGTCGGGGTGAGGATCGTCGGGCCGGCAGGTTCCGGTCGGAGGCGCAGCGGCATGGACCGCAGCATCCAGGACCGTGGGACCGACGACCATGACCCATTCGTCCCGCCCTCCTGCGATGACTGGAGTGGCGGTCGTCTCGGCGCGGCCATCGGCCCCAGGAACGGACCGACCGCCGGCAGGGCCGGCGGTCGATGTCCCCCGGTCTATTGCGGTGCCCCGCTCACCAGCGGCGATCGGCCCCCAGCACGAGGGCGTACGTCGCCAGGATCGACAGGGCGAGGAGGGCTCGCCCGCGGTAGGCCAGAAGACGCTTCATGGCACTACCAGCGGATATCCGCGCCGGCCGTCACCGCTGCCGATACGAACAGCGCGAGGGCCATCAACACCTTGGTGAAGCGCGCCAGGTTCGCCTTCACGTTTGCTGCCTCCAGAAGCAGGCCTGGCATCTACGCCGGCAGCCGGGCGGTCTCCGGGCCCGGAGATCCCTGGCTTTGCGTCCCCGCCTCGCGACGGGTTTGCCCTGGACGGTCGTTCGATGCGAGGTCGACGTGACCTCGGGGTCAACCCTAGGTCCGGATGCGCTACCGCTGCCATAGGCCCTCGGTACTGGTCCGCGTACTCCGTGGTCGTGTGCGGCCGCGCACCAGGCGGTCCCGTAGAGGTCGCGGATGTCCCGCCGTCCCTCGAATGGGGATGGCCCACCGTCCTGTTCCCACCCGGACCATTGATGGATGCCCCCGTACGGGCGCGATCGCGAGAGTCCTGGCGAGGATGGTGGACGGGGAGCCATCCGCGATCCCGGCGGTGCCGTCGTGCCTCGAGCCCGAGGGTGGGCGACAGCGTCGAGCGCGACGGGGTCGCGACGCACTGAGGCTGGCGATGTTCCTGCTCTACTCGATCCTCATCGGGCTGGCCCTCGGACTCGCGGTCGGTGGCCGCGTCTCACGCCTCGGCGACCTGCGCCTGGCCTGGGTCCCGCTTGCCGTGCTCGGCCTGGCCTGCCAGATCCTGCTCTTCGCTCCGCCGCTCACGAGGGTCGTGGGCGACATCGGTCCGGCCGCCTACGTCGCCTCGACCCTCCTGGTCCTCCTCGTCGTCGTCCGTAACGTGCCGGCCGTCCCCGCGCTCGGGCTCGTCGTGATCGGCGCGGCCTGCAATCTTGCGGCGATCGTTGCCAACCGGGGGTTCATGCCGACGACTGCTGCCGCGAGAGCCGTCGCGGGCCGCACGGCGACGGTCGGCTACTCGAACAGCCTGGATGTGGCGAACCCTGCCCTGGCGCCCCTGGTGGACCGCTTCGCCACGCCAGCGTGGCTGCCCTTCGCCAACGTGTTCAGTATCGGCGACGTCCTGATCGGGCTCGGGGTCGCGGCGGCCATCGTCGTGGCGATGCGGACAAGGCCGGGCCAGAGGCATGTTCCGCTCGGGCGAGCCGGATGACCGGCACGAGCCGGCCCTACGACGGCCAGGCGGTGGGAGGCTCGCGCGCCGAGGCGCGCTTCCGGTCCCGCGTCGCGCGGTCGCTCGGGCCCCGGCTCTCGCCACGGGCACGCGTCCTCCTCTTCTCGACGGTGCTGGCGGCGGCGGGCCTCGCCACGTTCGTGCTGACGGGAAGCCACGTCCGCTCGGACGCATCGGCGCCCATCAGCATCCCGTGGCCCATCTTCGCGGTGTCCTTCTTCCTGTCCGAGGTCAAGGTCATCGACGTCCATTTCCGTCGCGAGACCCACTCGTTCTCTCTGGGCGAAGTTCCGACCGTGCTGGGCCTGTTCTTCGTCGAGCCGCGGATGTACATCCTCGGCCGGTTGCTGGCGGCGACGGCGGCCTTCGTCATCGCCCGAAAGCCCGCCTCGAAGACGTACTTCAACGTCAGCTACTTCCTGCTCAGCTCGACACTCGGGCTGGCGGTGTTCCAGGCCATCGCACCGCACTCCGGGATGCCTGGGCCGCTCGACTGGGTGGCAGCGTTCGTCGCCACGTCGGCCATGAGCGTGATCGGCGCACTCGCCATCGGCACCGTCATCAGCCTGTCCGGAGCGGGGCCGCAGTTCCAGCGGCTCCCTCAGATGCTCCAGGTCGGCGTTCTGTTCGCGGCCACCAACACGGCCCTCGCGCTCCTGGCGGTAGACGTCCTGTGGGCTGACGCGCGGGCGATCTGGCTGGTGGCCGTCCCGGTCGGCACCCTGTTCCTCGCCTATCGCGCCTACCTCGCGGAGCGTCAGAAGCACGAGAGCCTGGAGCTCCTGTACGAGTCCAGCCGGATCTTCCAGCGCTCACCCGAGCTCGACTCGGCGATCGTCGCGATGCTGGAGCATGCCCGTCTGATGTTCCGCTCCGACCGCGCCGAAGTGGTCCTCCACGCCGGTCCGGACTCGGCGCCGGTCCGGACGTCGGTCGGTCCGGGTGCGTCGACCGAGGTGATGGTCTCCGCCAGTGACCGCGCCGCCCTCCTCGACCGCCTCGCGGCAGACGGTCGGCCGTTCATCTACGTTCCCGGACTGGACCTCCCCGCCGCTGGCACCAGGCTCTTCCGGTTCGCGATGGTCAGCCCCCTCCGCGGCGAGTCGGGCTCCATCGGGGCCATGATCGTGGCCGACCGGAGCGACGACAGCGACCAGTTCGGTCCCGACGAGCTCAGGCTGCTCGAGACGGTCGCTAACCAGACGGCCATCGCCCTCGAGAACGGGCAGCTCGAGCGATCCCTGTCGGAGCTCTCGCGCTTGCAGGGGGAACTGGAGCGCCAGGCCTACCACGATTCGCTCACGGGCCTCGCCAACCGGACGGTCTTCCTCCACGCTCTGGAGTCCCAGCTCGGTGCACCCGAGCCCGAGGGCCTCCCGGCCGTCCTGTTCCTGGACCTCGACGACTTCAAGATCATCAACGACACGGTCGGGCATTCGACGGGCGACCGGGTCCTGCAAGCCGTGGCCGACCGGATGCGCGGGTGCGTCCGCCAGCACGACCTGGCGGCCCGGCTCGGCGGGGACGAGTTCGCGATCCTCATGGATCGCGCGGCGGGCGGGGGGGACGCGGCCGGCGTCGCCGAGCGCGTCTCCGTCGCTCTCAGCCATCCGTTCGAGATCGCGGGTCGGGAGTTCGTGGTCAGTGCGAGCATCGGCATCGCGAGGGGCCAGCCGGGGCAACGCGCCGAGGAGCTGCTCCGCAACGCTGACGTCGCGATGTACACGGCCAAGGCTCGGGGCAAGGGCCAGGTGGCCTGGTGGGAGCCCGACATGCACGCGGCGATCGTGGAGCGCCATGAGCTGAGCGCCGAGCTCTCGCGGGCCATCGTCCGAAACCAGCTCGACGTGTACTACCAGCCGCTCGTCGACCTGCGGACCGAGCGGATCGTGGGATTCGAGGCGCTCGCGCGGTGGATCCATCCGGTCCGCGGGCCCGTACCCCCGGACGCCTTCATCAGCATGGCCGAGGAGACGGGGACCATCGCCCAGCTCGGCCGGCAGGTTCTCGAGCGCGCCTGTCGCGACGCGGTGGGCTGGCTGGGCCTGGAGGGCCTGGAGCGGCTCACGCTGAACGTGAACATCTCGCCCAAGCAGGTCCAGCGGGCGGAATTCATCGATGATGTCCGGGCGATCCTGCGGGCCAGCGGGCTCGACCCGGTCCATCTGATGCTCGAGATGACGGAGACGGCGATGTTCCGTGACCTCGAGGGTGCCATCGAGAAGCTGGAGTCGCTGCGCCAGGCAGGGCTGCGGCTCGCCGTGGACGACTTCGGGACGGGCTACTCGTCACTGCGCTATCTGAGCCGCTTCCCGATCGACGAACTGAAGATCGCCAAGGAGTTCCTGGCCACCGGCGCAGCGGACGACCTGTCGATCGCCCAGGCGATCATCGCGCTCGGCCGAAGCCTGCGGTTGCGTGTCGTGGCCGAGGGCGTTGAGACACCGCAGCAGCTGGCCGCGCTACGCCAGCTCGGTTGCGACCTCGGTCAGGGCTACCTGTTCTCGCGGCCGGTCCCGGCCGCGGCGGTGCGCGAGCTGGTCAGCCGCCTGAACGACAAGGCAGCTCCGGTCCCGCTCAGCCGGGCGGGAGAGCTGCCCACGACCGTAGCCCTGCGGCCCCTCGCCGGCGATCCGCCGGCGGGCTAGTTCGGCCGAACGGCGGACAGGACCGCCTGGCGAGCGTCACCCTCGGCGCCGAGGCGCACGAACAGGCCCATCCGCTCGAGCATCGTCACCATCGGCGGGCCCATGTGGCCGGCGACGACCGCCTCGACCCCGTGCTCCTGGAGGAAGCGGGCGATCCGGGCATGGTGCGTCCCTTCCGGCCCCGCATCGTGGGCCACGTCCCAGCCGACGTCGAACTCGTCCCAGCTCGTCACGGCGCCGTCGCGGACGTCGGCGACCGCCACCCTGGCTGCCCGGCCCCACCGCGGGTCGACGCGTCGTGACGGGTCGACGGGCACGCAGATGACCATGCTCACCTCCTTCGAGGCGCCAAGTCTGGACGGCCGGACGCCGTCCGTCCAGCGGCCCGGCGGCAGGCGCCGGTCGGGGCCGGTCGGCCCGCGGACCGCCGGGTGGGCCCGCCGGCGCGCGCCGCCGTGGGGCTCTACCATCCGGACCCTGCAGCGGAGGAGCGACGGGATGGTCGGTGGGCTGATCCGGGGCGCCGTGGCGGGCGCGGTCGGCACGTGGCTGATGGACCTCGCGACGACGGGGATGTACGCCGGGCAGTCGGAGGAGACCACCCGGCAGGAAGAGGCTGCCCGGCCGAACGGGCGCGGCTCGGTCGCCAACTTCGTCGCCCGGGCCGAGGCGGCAACCGGCCTCGAGCTGACCGACGGGCAGCGCGCGACCGCGGGCCAGGCGATGCACTACGCCCTGGGCGTCGTGCCCGGTGCGCTCTACGGCGCGCTCCACGAGCGGCTGCCGCTCCCCGGCCGCGGCGTGCTGTACGGGCTGCTGCTGTTCGCCGTCAACGACGAGTACCTCAACACCCGGCTCGGGCTCGCCGGCCCGTTCGGCGCCTACCCGCTCGCGACGCACGCCCGCGGGCTCGTCGGCCACCTCGTGCTGGGCATGACCACCGACACCATCGTCGAGCTGCTCGGCGGCTGATCCGCGACGCGCGGCTGTCGCGACCGGAAGCCGGACGCCGCCCTACCGCGGCTCCGGGGCCGTGGGGGCCCGGGCCGAGACCAGGGCGTCGGCCGCGGTGAGCCCCTGCGGCGTCGCGCAGACCGCGGCCACGAAATCCGAACCCGCCAGGGCGAAGGCGCGCGTCGGCCCGACCGCGCGCACCGTCGCCGTCCGCGGGACGTGCCGCAACAGGGCGATCTCGCCGACCGCGGCCGCGGGACCGACCGCCGCCACCGCCTCCCCGTCGCGGAGGATCTCCACGCCGCCCGCCTCGATGACGTAGAACGTGTCGCCTGGCTCGCCCTGGACCATCAGCGCGTCGCCCGGCTCGAAGGTCACCGGCCGCATCCGGCTGGCGAGCTGCTCGAGGACCGTGAGCGGCAGCGGCGCGAAGAACGGCAGGCCGAGGAGCAGGGCGAGCTCGTGGGCCGGGACCACGGCCCGATCGTCGGCCACCGCGAGCGAGCGCCAGGCGAGCAGCGCGACGACCGGCAGGATCGCCCCGTCGACGAGCAGCGCGGCCGAGACGCCGAGGGCCGCCACGAGGAGGGGCCCGAGCACGCTGCCCAGGGCGAACCCGAGGCCGACCACCCCTTCCAGCATGCCCAGGACGGGCCCGCGGGCATCGTTCGGGCACAGCCGCTGGAGGAGCGTGAAACCGGCGATGTCGAGGGTCGCGTTCGAGGCGCCCAGGAAGACCATCGCGGCCAGTGCGACGGGCCCCTGCGGGACGAGTCCGACGAAGGCGATCGGCAGGCCCCAGCCGACGAGCGCGAGGGCGAACGCGCCGGCGAGGCGGGGTCGGCCGACGAGGGCCATCGAGCCGAGCGCGCCGGCGAAGCCGCCGAGGCCGATGGCCGAGTTGAGCAGGCCGACGCCCGACTCGCCGAGGCCCAAGAGACGGAGCGAGGCGACCACGAGCAGCACGTTCAGGACGCCGCGGACGACGACCTGGGCCCCGAAGGCCAGCACGAGCGCGGCGACCGACGGCCGGGACCGGACGAACCGGGCGCCGCGGACCAGCCGCTCGAGCGTCGTCCGCCCCGCCGCCGCGACGCCGCCGCCGCTCGGCCGCGTCCCGGGCAGCTCGGTCATGGCGATCGGCAGGATGGCCAGCAGGTCGACCGCGAGCAGCGCAGCGGCGATGGCAGATGCCGCGCCGATCCCGCCCGCCGCCACGGCGAAGCCGCCGAGGGCGGGCCCGACGAACGTCCCAACGCTCTCGCCGGTGCTCGAGGCGACGTTCGCCGCGACGAGCTCGGCCGGCGAGCGGGCGAGGCCGGGCAGCATCGCGGTCTGGATCGGCCGGATCGTGGCGAAGGCGCCGGCCTCGACGGCGATGGCGGCGAGCAGGATGACGACGTGGGCGCCGAGGGCGACCGCGACGGCGCCGAGGCCCACTGCGACGAGGCGGACGACGGCCGACGCGCGCAGCAGGACCCGCGGGTCGACATGGCCGACGAGCCCCGAGACGAGCGGGGCGGTAACGGTCGCGACGACCATCCGGGCGAATCCGACGACGCCGACGGCGACCGCCCCGCCGGCCTGGTAGGCCGCCACGAGGACGGCGACCGTGTACGTCCAGTCCGCGGCCACCGAGGTCGTCCAGCCCACCTCCAGGCGGGCGATGTCGACATTGCGGCCGACGGCGGTCAGGGCGCCGAGCGAGCGGCCGAGGCGGGCTCCCGGTCCCTCGGCCCGCGCCGGGCTCAGGCTGGCCGTCATCGGCCGACGCCGGCGCTGCCGAGGATCGACGGCCTACGGCTGCTCGAGCAGCAGCTCGTCGACGTAGCACCAGCTCCACGATTCGCCCGGCTCGATGGAGCGGACGATGGGATGCTCCGTCTCGCGGGCATGCGCGGAGGCGTGGCGGTTCGGCGAGGAGTCGCAGCAGCCCACGTGGCCGCAGGTCCGGCAGAGCCGCAGATGGACCCACGTCCCGCCGATCCGGAGGCAGTCCTCGCAGCCGGTGGCGGACGGCGCCACCTCCCGGATCATCTCGAGGTGGCTGCACGCCGGGGCGGCCGGCACGACGAGGTCGGCGTACTCCTTGTGCCGGCGCAGGTAGGCCAGCACGAACGGGCAGCGCGGCACGACGGACAGCCGGCGCGCCCGGGCGTCCTCCAGGGCGTGGCGCGCCAGCGCCGAGCCCACGCCCTGCCCTTCGTAAGCAGGGTCCACCTCGGTGTGGACGAGGACCAGCCGGCCGTCGCCGCGGTTTCGATAATCGAGGAAGCCGAGCAGCTCCGGCCCCCGGTGCGCCTCGTAGCGGTGCGCCTCGGGGGCGTCCACCACCTCGATCGTGCCCTGCTCGACGCTCACGCGCTGCGCCTCCTTCTGGGGGTGGATGCCAGATCGAGGCGAAGGCCCGGCCGGGCGACGTGAACGGCGGGCCGGTGGCCGGCGACCGCCGCCCGGATGGCCGCCCGGCGCGCGCTCGGCAGGTGGGTCAGGAGGACCGAGCGGGCCTGCGCGTCGCGGGCCGTCGCCAGCGCCTCGTCCAGGGTCAGGTGGCCCCGTTCCGCGACGTCCTCGCTGACCGACGCCAGGGTCGCCTCGATGACCAGCAGGTCGGCGCCGCGGGCGGCCTCCGCGAGCGCGGGGTTCGGTCCCGTGTCCGCCGAGTAGACGAGCCACGGCCCCTCGGCCGCCCGGACGGAGATGCCCCAGGCGGGCACGTAGTGGCGGCTGGGGATGAACGCGAGGCGCAGCTCGCCGACGGGCAGCTCCGCCGCCGGATCGTACTCGTGGAGGTCGAGGGCCTGCTCGAAGAAGCTTGGATCCTCGCTGATGACGCGGGCGAGCGCGACCAGCCGGTCGCGGCCGCCGGGCGGCAGGTGGACGGCGAGCCGTGGCTGCTCGATGCCCTCCCAGGGGAAGAGGTAGCGGAGCGCGACCAGGTCGAGGAAGTGGTCGGCGTGGAAGTGGCTGACGACGATCGCGTCCAGGCGCGTCGGGTCGAGCAGCCGACGGAGGCGCGCGACGACGCCGGTGCCGCAGTCCAGGAGCAGGGTCGTGTCCGTGGAGCGGACGAGGAGGCCCGATCCGGGCGAATCCGGCTGCGGGGCGGCCGGCGCCGAGCCGATGACCGTCAGCTCGAGCGTTCCCGGCGCGACGGGCTCGAGGAATGCGTCGGCGGCGAGCGCGGATGCGCTCCCGCCCGACCGCAGTGCGGTGCCGACGGATCGCGGCAGGGCGACCGTCACGCCCCGGCCCCGATCGCCGACTCGTCGACCTGTGGCCGGAGCGGCTCGGGCCGCCGCGGCGTGCGCAGGTCGCGCAGATCGCTCGGGGCGAGGCCGGCCAGCCGCGGCAGGTCGGCCGCGTACGTCTCGGCGAGCCGCTCCGACATCGTGGCCAGGATCAGCCGGTTGAGCACCTCGTGGCCCATGAAGCTGCGCAGCGTCTCGGCCGGCACCTCGAGCAGCGTCGTCGGCTCCTCGGCCGCCACGTCGGCCGTCCGGGGACTGCCGGTGAGCGCCGCGATCTCGCCGAAGTAGTCCCCCGGCCGGAGGGTCGCCAGCGAGCGGTAGCCGCCCTCGTCGATGCTGTGGCCGACCAGGACGCGGCCGGACAGGATGAAGTAGGCCGCCGTGCTCGTGTCGCCGCGCCGGACGACGCAGGTGCCCGGCGCCGCCTCGACGACGCGTGCCCGGTCGAGCAGGGCGCCGCGGTCGCGGTCGCCCAGGTCGGCCATGATCGGCAGCAGCCCGACGAGGCTGTCGAGGTCGTCGAGGGTCGGCGCGCGGCCGATCGACAGGCCGCCGACGCTCGGCGCCGCGCGCAGCAGGGCGATGGAGCGCCGCCACTCAGCGGCCGGCTGGCCGAGCCCGGGCAGGACGAGGGCGAACAGGCCTGCCCCGACGAGCAGCACCGCGCTGAGCATGACCAGGTCGCGCACGTCGATGACGTCCGCCAGGCCGGCTGCGGCCATGCCCAGCAGGAAGATGAGGTCGCGGGCGACGAACAGGCCGCTGTTGACCCGGCCGCGGAGCTCGCGCGGCGTGTGGCGCTGGATGATGAGCCGCCGCCCGATCGACGAGGGGGCGTTGGCGAACCCCGAGACCATCACCAGGACGATGGCCAGCGGGACGGACGAGGAGACCGCGTAGAGGACGCCCACCGCCCCCATCGCCAGGAAGCTCAGGCTCAGCCACTGGCCCTCGCGGAGCCGGTTGGCGAGCCCCGCCATCAGCAGGCTGCCGGCGACGAAGCCGAGCGAGGTCAGGCCCTCCTGGAGGCTGTACTCGAACTCGGTGGCATGGAGCGCCCGCAGGGCGAACGGCAGGAGCAGTGAGTTCCACAGGCCGAAGGAGAAGAAGACGCCGACCGAGACGAGCAGGAGCGAGCGGAGGATCGGCGTCCGGGTCAGGAACGAGACGCCCGACCGGAGGTTCGTCACCACCGAGGCGACCGTCGTCTCGGCCTCCGTCGAGAAGCTCGGCAGGCGGGTCAGGAAGATGCAGCTGGCCGAGAAGACGAACGAGGCGGCGTCGAGTCGGAAGGCCCAGTCGATCGAGAAGGCCGAGGCGATGAAGCCGGCGGCCGCGAAGCCGAGGGCGGTCGAGCCGAACTGGCTGATGGCCATCAGCGAGTTGGCCGAAGCCAGCTCCTCGTCGGGCGCGAGCTCGGGCAGGACGCTCTCGAAGGCGGGGTCGAAGAAGGTCGTGACGGCGCTGCTGAGCAGGACGAGCACGTAGAGCCAGGCGATGCCGCTCGGCACGAGCAGGGGGATGAGGAAGACGAGGACGCCGCGCAGCAGGTCCGCCGTCATGAGGATCCGCTTGCGGTCCACGCGGTCCACGAAGACGCCGGCGACCAGGCCGACGACGAGGCTCGGCGCGGCGGTGGCCATGAGCATCAGCCCGACGGAGAGCGCGGAGCCGGTCAGCCGGTAGACGAGGATCGAGGCGGCGATCGCGGTCAGCGAGCTGCCGATCGTCGAGACCAGCTGGCCGACCCACATCAGGGCGAAGTTGCGCCGTCGCAGGACGGCGAACGGGCCAGGTCGGACGGCGCCGAAGGCCTGGGACACTGGGCCTCCCTCTGCCTCGTCCCGAGGCCGGCGTCGTCGCCTACGGGACGCCGTTCAGGTCGAGGCCGCTGAGCATAGGGGCGCGGCCCGACCCGGCACAAGAGGGTTCCCCGGGCCGAGCCGCCGCGACGGCCGACATCGTCGGCCAGCCGACAGGGACGCTCGCACAGCGTCGGCTACACTCCGGCGATGCAGTCCTGTCCCAACTGCAGTGCGGCCATCCCGTCCCGCTTCCGGGTGTGCGGCATGTGCGGGGAGCTGCTGCGGCCTGACCTGGCCCGCGAGATCCGCCGCGACGTCACGGTCTTCTTCTCCGACCTCAAGGGCTCGACGACGCTCGGCGAGTCGCTCGACTCCGAGGCGCTCTTCGAGGTCCTGGCCCGCTACTTCGACGCGATGCGCCTGCCCCTGGAGCGCAACGGGGGCACTATCGAGAAGCTCATCGGCGACGCGATCCTGGCGGTGTTCGGACTGCCGCGGGCCCACCCCGACGATCCGCTGCGGGCGGTTCGTGCAGCAGCGGAATGCCAGGCCGCCCTCGCCGACCTCGACGAGGACCTGGAGCGGACCTACGGCGTCCGGCTGACCAACCGGACCGGTCTCGCGAGCGGCCAGGTGGTCATCGGCCTGCCGGGGCCGGGCGAGCACGTCCTGACCGGCGAGGTGCTCCGCGAGGCGATGGAGCTCGAGGCCGCCGCGCCGCCGATGGGCGTCCTGCTCGCGGAGTCCACCCACCGCGCCGTCGGGCGGGCCGTCTTCGTCGAGCCGGTCCCGCTGCCGCCGTCGCTCCAGCCTGCCGAGGATGACGGCGCCGACGACGGGGAGCTCGGCGCATGCGCCTACGAGCTGCTGCGGCTGGCGCCGGACGCGCCGCCCCTCGCCGTGGAACCCGACATGTCCGGGACGGGCACCGTCTTCTGCACCAACTGCGGCGAGGAGAATCCTGGCGAGTTCCGGCTCTGCGGCCTGTGCGGCGGCCTGCTCCGCGACGACGAGCGGGCCCAGGAGAGCCGCAAGACGGTCACCGTCCTGTTCTGCGACCTGCGGCCGACCGACGTCGAGGGCGCGGCACTGCCGGCGGCCGTCGTCCGCGACATCATCAGCCGCGGGTTCGCGGCCGCGCGGTCCGTCGTCGAGCAGCACGGCGGCAGCGTCGAGAAGTTCGTCGGCGACGCGCTCGTCTGCGTCTTCGGCCTGCCCGTGCTCCATGAGGACGACGCCCTGCGCGCGGTCCGCAGCGCCGAGCGGCTCGTCGCGGTCCTGGCGGACCTGGACCGTGAGCTCGCCGCCGAGGCCGTCCGCCTCACGGTGCGCATCGGCGTCAACACCGGCCTCGTCGTGGCGGGCCACGCGACGCGGGGCCTCCACCTCGTGACCGGGGACGCGGTCAACACCGCAGCGCGGCTCGAGCAGGCGGCGCCGGCGGGGGGCATCCTCCTCGGGGACGCGACGTATGGCCTGGTCCGCGACGCCGTCGAGGTCGAGCCCGTCGAGCCGCTCCGCCTCAAGGGCAAGGCCGAGCCCGTCATCGCCCACCGCCTCGTCGCCGTCCGCGGCGTCGAGGGGCGCGCCCGCCGCCACAGCGCCCCGCTGGTCGGGCGCGAGGCGGAGCTCGCCGCGCTGCTCGCCGCCTACCACCGCTCGGTCGTCCAGAACGGGCCGCGCCTGGTGACCCTGCTGGGCGACGCCGGCATCGGCAAGTCGCGCCTCGTCCGCGAGTTCGAGCGGCGCGTCGGCGCCGAGGCGACGCTCCTCCGCGGCCGCTGTCCCGCCTACGGCGAGGGCATCACCTTCGCCCCGATCATCGAGATGCTGCGGGGCGCGGCCGACATCCGCGACGACGACACGCCGGCCGCGGCCCACGCCCGGATCGTCGAGCTCGTCGGCGAGCGAGACGTGGCGGACCGCCTCGCCGCCATCGCCGGCCTGACCGACATGCCCTTCCCGCTCGTCGAGCTGTACTGGGGCGTCCGCCGCCTGTTCGAGATCCTGGCCGCCCGCCGTCCCCTCGTCGCCGTCGTCGACGGCGTCCAGTGGGCCGAACCCGCCCTCGCCGACCTGCTCGAGCAGCTCCTCGCCGTCCTCGCCGAGCGGCCGGTCCTGCTGGTCTGCCTCGCCCGTCACGAGCTGCTGGAGGAGCGGCCCGACTGGGGCCCGGGCGCCCGGTCGTCCCGGATCGTCCTGCCGCCGCTCGAGCCGGAGGCCGGCCGACACGCCCTCGCGGGGCTGCTCGACCGCGCCGTCGCCGCGTCCGACCTCGGGGAGCGCATCGTCGTCGCCAGCCAGGGCAACCCCCTGTTCCTCGAGCAGATGGTCTCGATGCTCGTGGACAGCGGCGCCCTCCGGGTCGAGGACGGGCACTGGATCCGCGCCGCGGCGATGAGCGAGATCGCCCTCCCGCCGACCATCCAGGCGCTGCTCGCCGCCCGCCTCGACCGCCTGCCGCGCGAGGAGCGCGGCGTCGTCCAGCCCGCGGCGGTCGTCGGCTACGAGTTCGGCCGGCCCGCCGTCGAGGTCCTGGTCGAGGAGCCGCTGCGGCCGACCGTGCCCGAACGCCTCGGCTCGCTCGTCAGCCGTCAGTTCGTGCGCCCCGATCCGGACGCGCCGCCCGAGGAGGATGGCTACCGCTTCCGGAACCAGCTGATCCGGGATGCCGCGTACCAGGGCCTCCTCAAGCGGGCGCGCGTCTCGCTCCACGAGCGCTACGTGGCCTGGATGGACGGCCTCGCCCGCGAGCGCGGCCGGGAGCGCGAGTTCGAGGAGCTGCTCGGCTTCCACCTGGAGCAGGCCTACCGCTACCGGACGGAGTTCGGGCCGCCGGACGCCGAGGCGACGGCGATCGGACGGGACGGCGCCCGGCGGCTCGCCTCGGCCGGCCGACGCGCGTCGGTGCGCGGCGAGATGGTGGGCGCCGCGAACCTGCTGGGGCGGGCGACGGCGCTGCTCCCCGAACGGGACCCGGACCGCCTGGGGCTGCTGCCGGAGCTTTCCGAGGCACTGACGGAGCTGGGCGAGTTCGACCGAGCGGAGGCCGTGCTCGACGAGGCTGCGACGCTCGCCGCCGCCGTCGGCGACGACCGGCTGGCGACGAACGCCGCGCTCGTCCGCACGCTGCTCGGGTTCTACCAGGGCGTCGAAGGCTGGCGGGGCAAAGCCACCTCGACCGCGGAGGCGGCGATCGCGACCTTCGCCCGGCTCGACGACCCGGCGGGGCTCACCCGCGCCTGGCGGATCCTGTTCGGGGTGAACGGCGCAGCCTGTCGCTACGAGGAGGCGGCCAGGGCCGCCGAGAAGGTCCTCCAGAACGCGCGGCTCGCGGGCGACCCACGCCAGGAGGCGCGCGGCGCGAGCGCGTACGCCCAGGCGGCCCTCCTCGGCCCGACGCCCGTCCCGGCGGCCCTCGCCCGTTGCACCGAGCTCCTCGACCGCGTCCAGGGCGACCGCCGGACGGAGGCGTTGGTGCTGCTCGCCATCGCCGAGCTGGAGGCGCTGGCCGGCGACTTCGAGCGGGCCCGCGAGCACCACCGCCGGGCGCGCGGCGAGTTGACCGAGCTCGGCCAGGGGGTTCTGGCCGCCTCGACGGCCCAGACGAGCTGGCGGATCGAGGCCCTGGCCGGCGACCTGGAGGCGGCCGAGCGCGAGCTGCGCCGGGACTGCGAGGCGCTCGAGGCGATGGGCGAGCGGGGCGTCCTCTCGACCCTCGCCGCGCTCCTCGGCCACGTCCTGCTCGACGAGGGTCGGCTGGACGAGGCGGCTGTGGAGGCGGCCCGCGCGCGCGATCTGACCGACGCCGACGACATCGGGACGCAGGCGACGTGGCGGAGCCTGGAGGCGAAGGTGCTGGCCCGCCGCGGCGAGCTTGCCGACGCGGCCGCGGTCGCCCGGTCCGCCGTGGCGATCCTCGACCCGACCGACTTCACGATGCTGCGGGCCGACGTCCGGGCGGACCTGGCCGACGTTCTCGAGCGGGCCGGCGATGCGGGGGCAGCCGCCGGCGCGCGCGCCGAGGCCCTCGCGCTCTACGAGGAGAAGGGCAGCCCCGTGTCGGCCGAGCGGATCCGCGCGCGCCTCGTCGCGACTGCGTCGGACACGACGGTGGGGGCAGAGACAGCCGCGGCGGCGACGCTGGGCGTCGCCACCGCGGAGTGACCGGCCGCCGGCTGGGGGAGGTCGGCGGCCGCCTCGGGAGCTGTCCGCGAAGCCTGCGGGTGCCTAGAACCCCTTGATGTAGTAGTTCTGCGGCGACTTCAGGACGGCGATGTAGTTCCCGAACGAGTCCTTCGTCAGGGACACATAGCAGAGCTTGGTGATCGTCGTGTCGCAGAGGTACTTCGGCTTGAAGTAGACGTACTCGTACCCGCCGGTCTGCAGGAAGTGGATGGCGCCCTTGGGCCCGCCGCTGGGGACCACGGCGGCCGCCCACTCGATCGTCCACTGCAGCCCGCCAGTGATGTTCGCGCCGCCGTCGACGCTCGCATAGGACGCCTGGCCGAAACAGGTGAAGCCGGTGCCGTTGCAGAGCGTCGGCTGGTCGGAGTTGCCGACCTGGGCGATGGTGCCGTTCCCGAAGCCGACCGGGGTCGTGATGTGGGTAGTCTGGCCGCCCTGCGCCGTGCCGAGGCAGCCGAGGCCCTCGTTGCCGAGGTCGACCTTGGCGTTGTCCAGCGCGAAGGTGCTCTGGACCGCGCAGGTGGCCGGCGCGACGGTGAGCTCGGAGTAGGTGAAGAACGTGTCGGAGTTCGAGCCGGTCCCCGAGGCGCCCTCCTTGAGGCCGAGCTCGAACCACGGCTCGGTCGTGCCCTGGCCCGCGGAGACGTCGGTGACGATGATCCGAAGGGTCAGGCTCTGCTGGGCGGCGAGGTTGCCGATGCTGCAGTGCAGGCCGTCGTTGCCGGCGCTCGACGAGGCCGTGAACGAGCAGTTGACGGGGATCGCACTCGGGTTGGAGACGACGTAGACGACCGGCTGGTAGTAGAGGCCGGTCGGCAGGCTCTTCAGGATCGCGTTCCCGTTGGCGTCGAAAAACGCCGGGTCGGCCGGGGTCGGCGGGCTGGGCATGAACGGGACGGACGTCGCGTTGATCGTCGGCGGGGCGGCCGTCCCGCCGTTGAGCTGGATCTGGGTGAGCGTGGACGGCGACGCGTTGCTGATGACGATGTCGGTGGCGGTCGAGCCGCCGGTCGTGACGGGCGAGAAGCTGTTCTGGCCCGCGATCGGCTGGCCGCTGCCGGTGTAGCCGCCGCCGGTGCCGTACGGGTAGGGATACGGCCAACCGGTGGACGAGGGGCACGTCGCGCTCCCGGACGGGCAGGGCGCGGAGCCGAAGTAGACCGTCCGCGTGTTCGATGCCTGGGCGGCAGGTGCGGCGGCCAGGAGCGAGAAGACCAGCGCCAGGACGAACGCGAACGTGGACGCGACGCTGGGACGCGAGCGTGGCATCGGGTTCTCCCAATAGGTGACGGACGCGCCCGGGGCACGCGGGGGCGGACCGCTCCCCCGGATGGGTCATGGTACGGAAGTACTATCCAGAATCAACCCCTTCCGCACCAGACGGTCCGCGCGCCGCGCAGCCGAAGCGCCGGCACGTGGCCGCGCTCGCCCCGCCCGCCCCGCGCCCACCCTGGTGGGCAACCCGGACATGCCGGGTGCGTGGTGCACGCTACGATGGGCAGGCTGGACCAGAAAGGCAGGCTGAGGCCAGCGGCGAGCTTCCTGAGCGGCTGTTTCTGACCAGTACGCCGGGCAGGTCCACCCGCCGCGGGCCCGGTTGCCCATCGTGGTGGGGAGAGGCAGCCCGCACGGCCGGGCCTCAGCCAGGATCACGACGGACCACGCGCCCGGGAAGCCGGGCAGCGACCCGCAGCCGGAGGTGATGCACGGCATGCCGACCCGCGACGACGCCTGGGCGCTGCTCCAGGAGTGGACCCAGGGCGAGCAGCTCCGCAAGCACGGCCTGGCGGTGGAGGCGTCCGTCGGCTGGTACGCCACGCACCGCTTCGGGATCGACGGGCCGGAGCTGGAGACCTGGCGCGCGGCGGGCCTGCTCCACGACTTCGACTACGAGCGCTTCCCCGACACGCATCCGCAGGGCGGCGCCGAGGAGCTGCGGCGGCGCGGCTACCCCGAGGAAGTGGTCCAGGCGGTCCTGGGCCACGGGGACCACACGGGCGTCGCGCGGACGAGCCTCCTGGCGAAGACGGTCTACGCCTGCGACGAGATGGCCGGCTTCGTCATCGCCGTGGCCTACGTCCGCCCGAACCGCTCGCTCGACGAGGTGGACGCGCGGGCGGTGACGAAGAAGATGCGCGACAAGGGGTTCGCGCGGCAGATCCCCCGGGACCAGCTGACGCGCGGGGCCGAGGAGCTCGGCGTCCCGTTCGACGAGCACGTGACGAACGTCGTCGAGGGCCTCAAGACCGTCCGTGACGTCCTCGGGCTGTAGCAGCCCGGCCGTCCCGTGGCCGGTCCGACGCGCCGGTCCGGCGATCCGGCGGCCCGCCCGCGCCCGACCGCGACGCGATCCCAGGCGATCTGCGCACCGTGCTGTACATCCTCGACGGTCGTCCGTCGGAATGCGCAGCGTGGGTGCCTTGATCGCCGTTCGCCGCGCCCGAGCCCGTCCCCGGCGGACTCTCCTCGGTCGAACGTGGGCACGGTGCTGCGCGTCGCGACCGCCACGGGTCGAGGATGGAACCGCTGGTGCGCAGGGGAGGTGCGGCGGACGGAGCCGCCACAGGGGCAGCGCCGCCCGCGCCCGACCCGGAGCCGTGCCCTCGGCCCCGAGCCGTGGCATCCTCCAGCCGCACGACCCGCCCGGAGACCGCCATGGAACCGTTCCGCGTCGCCCTGGTCCAGCTCGACGCCGGGCCCGACGTCGAGGC
>DASVYJ010000056.1:0-2499 GCA_036392215.1 Candidatus Limnocylindrales bacterium
TTCTACCTCTTCCACGACCCGGCGCAGGCGCTCTACCGGCCCGACCGGACGGCCGACCTCGGGCTGGCGGCGTTCGAGCTGGCCGACGACTGCCGCAGCGCCCGGCCCATCCATGACTTCGCCTACCGCTGGTACCGCGGCGCCGCGGTACACGATGCGTTGCGCGAGGACGGGCGCGAGCCCGAGCTGGTCGTGACCGAGGCGGGCGAGCTGACGATCGAGGCCGTGCGCGCCGTGCTCCACCGGCTCGTCCACGTCGAGCGGGTCGATCGCGAACGGATCGCCGTCCTCGTCGGCTGCTCGCTCGAACGCAGCGCGGTCTGGCACCAGCGCCGCTTCCGGGGCGACCTCACGCTGTGGAACGGCCACGTCGACGCCGAGGGGCGGTCGTTACGGCTGCCCGCGACCGACGTCCCGCCGCAGCCGCGGGGCACGATCCGCTGCGAGACGATCCACCGTTTCAAGGGCCTCGAGGCGGACGTCGTCGTCCTGACCGAGGTGCGGGCGGACGACGAGCGGCTGCCGCTCCTGCTGTACATCGGCGCGAGCCGGGCGAAACATCACCTGGTCCTGGTCGTGACGCCGGACGTGGCCCGGTGGCTCGAGGCGTGAGAGGTGGTGGCACCTCGCACCGCCGGTCCGCTGCCTCGCACCGCCGGATATCACCCCCCGTGATCGTATGAATCGCCCTGTCGCCTCGCGGCGTCGGCCTGGTCGGCGTTCGCCTGCGTTCGAGCCGCTCTCGAGCGTGGATCCTGGGTCGGCGCGGCTGCTGGGGCTGGAGGGCGGGCCTTCGACCCCCTCCGTCGCGACTCCGGGGCTGCGTACGATCACCCGCACTGATATGAGGCAGGGCGTGCCGCCCGCGGCGTCGATAGCATCACCCCCGGTGATATCCGGCAGGGGATCGGCCGACGGCGAGGTGACGGTGCGCGTCGTCGCCGGACGCTGCCCTCGCGGCTCGACGCCGGCCGCGCCGGCCCGCTACGCTTCGGGATGTCGCCGTGGGGCGGTGCCGCGAGGGGCGGCGGGCGACGGGGGAGCGGGGATGAACGACACGCCGAGGCGCGCGACGCGGCGTGACAGACAACCTGTCACAGCCCGCCGGTACGGTCTGCTCTGCGGCGTCGGGGGGCGCCGCGCCACCGCCCTGTCCGGAGCGCGCGTGACAGACCGCCGATTCACCGTCCGGTTTCGGCTGCAGCTCCGCTGCCAGCCGCGTCGGCCTGTGCCGATCGTGGCCCAGAAGCCGTCCCGGATCACGGCGCCGGTGGCGGCGCGCATGGCGGCGCGCATGGCCGCGCGGATCGCGACGCGGCAGGCGACCCCATGCAGCTGATCGACGGCCGCCCCGTCTACTCCGCGACCGACCTCGTCGGGTTCCTCGCCTGCGAGCACCTGACGAACCTCGAGCGCGCCGCCGTCGCCCGCCTCGTCGAGCGGCCGAACCGCGACGACCCCGAGCTGGACCGCATCGCCAAGCGCGGCGAGGAGCACGAGCGCCGCTTCCTGGCCGGACTCGTGGCCGAAGGCCGCAGCGTCACCGAGATCAAGGAAGACAAGACCATCGCGGATCGCGGCGAGCGTCTCCGCAAGCGCGCCGCCCAGACGCTGGACGCCATGCGCCGCGGCGACGACGTCATCTACCAGGCCGCGTTCTTCGACGGCACCTGGCTCGGCTTCGCCGACTTCCTGGTGAAGGTGGACGGCGCGGACGGCGCGGACCGCGAGCACGGCGAGCACCGCGCGGACGGCGCGGACGGCGAGCACCCCATGGACGCCGAGCACCGCGTGGACGCCGAGGACCGCGTGCGTGCCGCCAGCCACCTCGGGCCGTGGAGCTACGAGGCCTGGGACACCAAGCTCGCCCGCCACACGAAAGGCTCGGCCGTCCTCCAGCTGAGCCTCTACAGCGACCTCCTCGGCCGCCTCCAGGGCAGGCAACCGGAGCGGATGCACGTCGCCCTCGGCGGCAGCCAGCACGCGATCGAGCACTTCCGCACCGCCGACTACGCCGCCTACTACCGCCTCGTCAGGAGGATGTTCGAGGAGGCGGTCGGCGCGGGCGAGCCGAGCTTCCCGCCGCCGACGCGGCCGGATCCCGTGGAGCACTGCGAGGTCTGCCGCTGGAGCGTCGACTGCGCGCGGGAGCGCCGCCGGACGGACGACCTCTCGCTGGTCGCGAACATCACCGGGCGGCAGCGGCGGGCGCTGCGCGAGCGCGGCGTCGAGACCCGGCGGGCGCTGGCGACGCTGGAGCTGCCGATGCAGCCCCCGCTCCACGGCACGTCCCCGGACGCGCTCAGCCGGACGCGCGACCAGGCGGCCATCCAAGTCCGCGGCGACGACGCCGGCCGGACGATCTACGAGCTGCTGCAGCCGAGCCGGACGCGCGAGGGCGAGCTCGAGCTCGACCGCGGCCTGCTCAGCCTGCCGGCGCCGTCGAAGGGCGACCTCTTCTTCGACATCGAGGGCGACCCGTTCGCGTTCGACGACGGC